>JAGLQA010000749.1 GCA_023137075.1 Candidatus Aminicenantota bacterium | reverse complement strand
TTCAGCGGCAGCTATGGAAAAATCGGTCTGAATCGTTTCTTCCCAATACTTAATCTCTTGTGCCAATTCTTCCTGATCCGCGTATTCCCGGAGACCGTCCATCCAATCGGTTATAGACGCTGTTTTAGCGGGAAGGGTAAAGGGAATATTTTTCAAGAAACCCTGGTAGAGATTAAAGAGGTCTTCCAGTAATATACGCCAGGACACGCCGTCGATGACAAGATGATGGGCTGTTATGACCAGGAAATTCCGTCCGGATTCCACTTCGACAATGGCGGGTTTTATCAGTAGGGACTCGCGGATGTCGAAAGATGCTTTAATCTTTCCCCCGATTTCCCTGATTTTTTCTTCCAGGGTGTCCGCCGCGACTGCGGGGATCGAAAATACTTCGATTTCCACAGTTTTCTCTATATGAGAGTTATTATAAAAAAGCGTTTTGTTCTCAAAGTCGGCATTTAACCTGAGGCCGTCATGCTGTTTTACCAGGAGATTGAAACTTTTTACCAGGCTCTCCCGGTCGATTTTCTCCTTAAATTCCAGCAAAACAGACTGGTTAAAATAGTGGGGGTTCTGAAAGTTATGTTCAAAAAACCAGGATTCGATGGGCGATAAAGCTTTTGTCCCGGTTATTAATCCCTGGTTATAGAATACTTTTTCCCTGTCAAAATCGACATTTACGATCAACTGCTCGATGGTTTGATAATTCAGGATATCGCGGGCGTTTACGGATAAATCCCTATCGTTCATGCGCGAGGCAATCTGCACCGCCTTGATGGAATCGCCTCCCAATTCAAAAAAATTATCGCTTTTCCCGATGCCGGCGATGCCTAAAACATCCGACCATATTCTCCGGAGGGTGTTTTCCTCACCGGCAGCGGGTTTGGCCCCCGGCTCTTCTTTCAGGGTTATTCGCGGCTCCGGTAAGGCCCTACGGTCTACTTTGCCGTTTTGCGTGAGGGGAATCTTGTCCAATTTCACGAAAAAAGCCGGGATCATATAACCGGGTAAATTTTCCCCCAGCTTTTTCCTGATATGCTTGACATTAAACCATTCCGTTACGGCTTCGGTTTCCATACCTTCCTGCGCCACTAAGTAGGCGCAAAGTGATTTCTGCCCGGCCTGGTCTTCCCGGACTACCACCACGGCATCCTTTGTGCCTTCTATCTTTAACAATTGTTTTTCAATTTCCCCGGGTTCGACGCGATATCCTCTTATTTTTACCTGCTCATCGCAGCGTCCGAAAAACTCCAGGATTTTATCTGAATTCCAACGTCCCAAATCCCCGGATCTGTACATTTTTTCACCGGGCACAAAGGGATTATCGACAAATTTCTCTGCCGTTAACTGCTCGTTCTTGAGATAACCGAGGGCTACTCCTGAGCCGCCGATATAGATTTCCCCGATGATCCCGAGAGGAAGGGGTCTTTTGTCTTTGTCCAATATATATATCCTGACGTTATTCGAGGGTTTTCCGATGGGTACGGTCCGCCCGGTATCCCGGCTGCGATCATAGGCGTGGATCATACATCCCACCGCCGCCTCCGTGGGACCGTATTCATTATATATATTGATATTCCCCTTAAAATGCTCGTCGATTTCCCTGGCCGCACCGGTTTTTAACTCTTCTCCGCCGACAATAAAACTCCTGATTTTTGAGCCCTCGCACTTCACCTCTTTAACAATCTTTAAATGAGAGGGCGTCAGCTTGATGATATCTACCTGGTTTTCCCTGAGCACCCGTTCGATCAGCAGCCCCTCCCGGCTGCCCCGGTAGATCACGATTTTATTGCCGGTTATCAGGGGAATGAAGATCGAAGTTACGGTTAAATCAAAGGACAGGGAGGTATACAGGGGGAAAGTCACCGGCTCGCCCTTCAAGTAAAACCCGGCTCCCCACCATACATAGTTCATGACATTGCGGTGTCGTAACTGTGTTCCTTTGGGATTACCGGTGGTGCCGGAGGTATAAATCACATAGGCCGGGTTATCGCCGGTAACATCCGCTTTGTCGAATTTCCGGGCCGCCTTTTCCTCTTTAAGGGCGTGATAATCCACCGTGATAGTTTCCGGTTCCGGGTGGCTGTTCAGCAATTCGTGATCTTGCTGTTCCAAACCCGCTTCGATTAACAACACATTAATCCCGCTGTTTTC
>JAGLQA010000748.1 GCA_023137075.1 Candidatus Aminicenantota bacterium | reverse complement strand
GAAACCCGGATGTATTTTTTGCCCGCCCCCGGCATCCTGGCCCTCACCCGGGAAACATACCGGAAAATCCTCTACGATTTATTATTCTGCCAACCCGAAAAATCCAGGAGAGAATACGAAAAAAATGACCTCAAATATGCCGGTCCGCTAAAGACTTATTTTTCAGACAACCGCTCCACCGTTTTCGGACTGAGTGAAAAAATCGGGAATTTCCGGGTACTTACGGTTGATTCCGAAGAAAATTTCAAAAAAAAGGACGAATAGTATGGCTCAAACAAAAGGCAGCCGAGAAAACAATAACTCCCCTGACCAGGCTATCCACGGAAAAGAATTCGCCCGGATACCCAATCCCTATAACCCCTATGATATCGAATCGGGCATGCTGTTTTATCGCAAAGATGTGACGGAAAAAATTAAAACCTTTTTTTGTTCGGAATCCGCGCAGCGCCTGGTTGTCATCCAGGGGTACAGCGGATCGGGAAAAACCAGCACCCTGCGGAAGATGACGGATGATCCGGCAATCCTTGGAGAAGAGTGCATTCCGATTTACCTGAAACCGGGGAGCGATGAGATCGCACAATTGGAAAATTTCCTGTTATTCTTTCACCGGTCAATCAAAGGCGCCTTAGAAAACCATCTCATAAACCTGGAGGGAATGCATATATCGAATATATCCCTGCATGGCATGCAGCGGGTGATTAACCGCATCGGCTTCAAACCCGAAGATAACCGGGTTATCGTCTTAATCTTCGACGACTTTGAAAAAATTCAAAAATCAGTTGTTAAAAACAAGAGCCTGCTCGGTATTATTAGCCTGCTGCGGTACCTATTAACGGAAGAAAATAGGTTCCGGGTAATTCTGGCCGGGGCCGGACAAATATTCGAATGGGCGAAAGTGACGGAACTGAAAACCTTCTTGAGCACGGATGCCCGGATCGACTTAGAAACATCTTTAGATGAAACATTGATTGAGAGCCTCATTGCTGAGCCTGTTAAGGGTTATGTCACCTATACTCCCGAAGCTATCGCGGAAATAAAAAACATAACCGGCAGGAACCTCTATTGCCAGCAATTACTCTGCTTTTACATAATAAAGTACCTGAATGAAGAGAAAAGGGATGTTTGCGCAAGACATGAAGTTCAGCAAGCGATTGAGAATACCATAAACGACCAACGGGAAGATTTTAGCCATTTTTGGAAAAGCATGTCCTATGAAAGCAAGATTGCCGCCGCTGCGCTGACCGATGATAAAATAGTAAAGGAAAAAGGCGCCTATTATTTCCTTGAAGAATCAAGGGTTCTTAATAGTATTTTAAGTAAAGAAACCTTTAAAAAGACCCTGAAACAATTGGAAGGTGACCGGTATGTAAATAAATTAGAGGGCAAACGGTTTATAGGTACTCCTTACAAAGTACCCTTATTCGGGAAATGGGTAAAAAGATATCACTCTTTCCCGCAAACCTTAGTCGAAAACTGGGAACCTATCATCGAGCGGGTCTCCCTGTCCAACCTTGGAGACCTTATCGAGGCCATACCCCCGGATTTATTGCCCATCGACGAGCAAACAGCCCGGCAGGTAAGCTCCCTGTCTCAAGCCTGGAATTCCCTGCGTGAGAATTTAGCGAAACATCGGGTCGATAAAAAAAACCTGGAGAAAGTTCTCGATATTTTTTGTAAAAAAACGGGTTTCAAAATACTAAGTAAGCCGGAAAACAATAAATCTTTTTTCCTGATCGATTCCGGTTCGATGAACTTGAACGGCTTCGATGAGATTCGCACCTTCTTCTTTTCCAGTGAAGAGCCGGACGAAAAAGATGTTTACGATATCCAGGAGGAGATTCAACAATATTTCAGCCAATCGTCCTTCTTCTCTTTTCTCTTTTGTGTCAGGAATACCGGCCGGATAAAGGAGTTGATCCGCAAAGAATACTTAGGCATTATCCTGGTCACGGAAGAGAATCTGAAAAACCTGGTGCTTTCACAGAGACCTGTCCGGGTATTCAAAGAGGATGTGATTATCCCCCAGGTCAAACCCTCGCGGATTTCGAAATATCAAACCCACGGTCCGGCCACGATTACATTTTACGGCAGGCATGCTGAATTGGGAACGATTCTAAGTGCGGATAAGAAAAACTTTGCCGTGGTCGGGGCCCGGAAAATCGGGAAGACCTCGTTACTGCAACAGGTCGCAAAAAAATTACCAGCCGATACAATACCCATATACATGGACCTGGAAAATCCCAAAAAGCAAGACTACAACTCGTTCCTGCAAGGCCTGCGGCACAAACTCTCCGACAAAATCGATATCCCTCTCGAGGCTGATGACGCCCTGTCCGATCTGAAAAAGTTGGTCGTAACCTTATTCCAAAAAACCGAAAAAACGATCGTTTTCCTTTTAGATGAGATCGATATACTACTAAAATTCGATAAAAAACATGAGTTTCAAATGATGAAAACGCTGCGGGTCTTATACCAGGAAGGCTATTGTCAATTTATCCTCTCCGGTTTCGACCAGTTATCCCAGGCCGCGGAAGACCTTAACTCACCGCTTTACAATTTCTGCGAATTCCTTCGCCTCGGCAAGTTACAGGAAAGAGACGCGGAGGCCCTGATTACAGAACCCATGAAAGCCATCGGCATGGAATATGCGAACCCGGAAGATCGCGAACTCTTACTTCAATACACCTCCTGTCACCCCAACCTGCTGCAATTTTTTTGTAAAAAATTGATTGAACGGGTGGAGCAGCATAAAGATGAGAAGAACCGCAGAACCATCTACCGGGAAGATATCCGGGAATTTTACGAATCCTTTGACTACGAATCCTATATCCTCTACGACTTTTATTTATTCAGAACCGGGAACGTCAAACCCATCGAACGCCTTATGGTACTGCTGTTGATCGACGACTATCCCGAAAAAGATACCTTTTCGATCCCGGATATCGATGAAAAACTGAGAACCCACGGTATCAATATGGAGACCGGCCAACTGACCCGCTGCCTGCGAAATTTAAGACTGCGCTATATTTTTGAAGCCCTAAAAGGAAGACGGTATCGTTTTGCCCTGCCCGCGTTCCCGGTACTTTTAAAAAAAGGCGGAGATCTGGATAGTTTTATCAAGAAGGAGATCGAACATGCAGGAAAATCCCTATAGATTCACCGGCCCCTTGCATCCTGTTGACCATCAAATCGTCTGTGCCCCTAGAAACGATGAAATAGCAAAAGTCGCAGCAGGGATCAAAAAGGGTGATTACTGGTCGATTATCGGTCCCGGCCAGATCGGAAAAACCACCCTTTTAAAACAACTAATGCATATTCTCAGCGGCTATTACCATATTTACATCGACATGGAATCGACACCCGAAAACAGCACCGAATTTTATGAAATGCTCATCCGGGCTATCATTGAAAATATTCCCTGCAAGCCCATAGATGGAGATATAAAAGAATATGCTTCCGAAACACACTTCTACGATTTTCTAAAGGTTTTTAAACCCGAAGAAAATAAAGGGATTATTTTATTTTTTGATGAAATCGAAAAAGCCTATTCCCTGCATTCTTTTTTACACTTATGGAGGCGGGTTTTTCATGAGCGGGACTTTCACAAAAACCTGGGAAATTACACCGTCATCGCCGCCGGTAAAGCGGAACTCAGTTCCCTGACCGCCGGGGAAGACGCGGACATCTCACCCTTCAATATTGCCCGCACATTGAATCTAAAGGAATTGGTCAGGGAGGAATGCGAAAAATTGATCCATACTCCCTTTAAACTCCCCGGAACCGGAATCGAACCGGAAGCAGCAGAAAAAATTATCGATCAAACACACGGACATCCCCAGCTTTTGCAGCATCTCTGCCACATAGTGGTCGAAGATAAAAAGGGAGAAACCGGAACAATAAAGGGAGCGGATGTGGACGCGGCAGTCGAGAGGCTCTTTCTTGAAAATACAAATCTTAAAACCCTTTTAAAAGATATCAGAACCGGAAAAATCCCGGAAGATTTAATAAAAAACATTCTGCTAGGCAAAAAAATCGGCTATTTACCCTTCCAGGACCTATCCATAACCGGGGCCGGCCCCATTGTAAACGACGGGCGATATTGTGCGATCAGGAATAAGATATACGCCGAGTTTCTCAAGCAGGTCATCGATTTAAAATCCCCCGCAGATGATTCA
>JAGLQA010000747.1 GCA_023137075.1 Candidatus Aminicenantota bacterium | reverse complement strand
ATGCTGCAGGGGGCCATGGTGCTGTCCGGGGGGATTATGCTGCTGACTCCGGGATTTCTTACCGATTTGTTTGGCTTATCGCTGCTGCTTCCCTTGAGCCGGAAATTTTTTACCGGTATAGCTCTTAATTATTTTAAGAAAAAATTCCGGGACGGCCAATGGCATTATTACTCACAACCCGGCCATGGGGACAACCCCGATGCCGGGGATGTGATTTTCGAGCCCCCGAAAATCGATAAAAAATAATAATTTCAAGTTGTCCGAAGGAGGATAAAATGAGAAAAATTTTAATGGTTATGGTATTTTCCCTATTTACTGTCTTAGTTATCGCCGGGACCTATGCTTATGCCGGTGTCAATACTTCGCCGGATGAGAAAAAAATAACCAAACAGGTGGATGATCCCATCGTTTACGTGAAAGAGGGTGGTAAGAAATACCACAAACGGAATTGTAAAATTGTGCCTACGGGTAAAAAAGGGATAAAACTAAGCGAGGCTTTGGCACAAGGGTATGAACCCTGCAAAGTATGCAACCCGCCTACCGCTGATGTTTATGTCAATCCGAAGGGTAAAGTCTATCACAAGAAAGGCTGCAAAATGGTAAGCAAAAGCGCAAAAGCAATGACGATCAACGAAGCGAAAGATAAAGGATTGCCGGCCTGTAAAATATGCTTTCCACCTGAAAAAGATAAAAAATAGCCCTTCCGGGAAAAGCGCCGGCTATTTTCTTAATGGCCTTTTTTGACGATAAAAGCAATTTTTACAGTTGTGCGATACTCGGAAATTTTACCCTTTTCCACCTTTGCGGTTTGAGATACCACCTCTAAGCCGGTTATTCCTTCGATTGTTTCCGCGGCGTCTTTTATCGCGTTATTTGCCGCATCTTCCCAATTTTTTGTGGACGTGCCGATTAATTCGACGACCTTTACTGTACTCATTTTACACTCCTTTATGCCATTACAAGGCGGTATTGACCACCATGTTCGACATATTATTTTTAAATAAATGGTATGTTTTTACACTCGAGTATTTTCCGGTAGATTTGAGTAAGCTGTCCGAGAATATCGAGTGAACACAAGGTTCACCCCTACGTTTGGTTGAAAATCCTTTGTAGGGGGGAATCTTGTATTCCCCAGTATTTCACTAAAGTTCCGGAATGCGTAAGACCTGGCCGGGATAAATTTTATCCGGATTTTCCAGCATCGGTTTATTCGCTTCAAAAATCACATTGTACTTCATCGGGTTACCGTAAAAGGATTTGGCAATCTTCGACAGTGTGTCGCCCCGTTTGACGGTGTAAAATTGTGATTCACCTTCCGGGTTCTCAATATCCAGGTTATCTTCGACTTTCTCTACACCGGAAATGTTTCCAAGAAATAGTATCACTTTTTCCCGGTCAGCCTGGTTTTTTACCTTCCCTGAAACCGCTGCCACGCCGTCGTTAAAATCCACATTCGGTTCTTCTATTTCGATACCGCTGTTAGCCAATATTGGGTTCAAGTCTACAAAATCGCTTATCGTTTTACCTGCGTCTTTAACAAAATCAAATAATCCCATGTTTTCCTCCTGATAAACCGGATTCAGAAAATACCACTTGTTTTTTTCCGGTATTCCGGTACCGGTAAAATTCATCCTTCAGGAACAAGGGGAGGCGTCTCTTTCCTTGGCGCCATAATTTGGCATCGGGGCGAGCCGCACCTCCTGCCTGTCCCATCAGGAAAAAATTAAAATTAGCCTTTAATCCGGGTAACCGGGTTAAAAACCTTTTAAAAAGACCCCGGCCGCGAGTATGGCCCATGCAGCTACCATGACCCAATACTGGTATTGAGTTGCCACCGGAATGTCGACAAAGTGTGCGACTAAACTGATAATCGCAAGAATTAGAGAAATCATGAAAACGATTTTTTTGGGGGGTGTAAGTCTCATATAAACCTCCTATGTTTTTTTTGGGAAGAAATTTGAAAGCCTCTCGTACTTATTGCAAGTAGGATCGAGCTTTCTATATATACCATGTTTGTAATCATAAGATAAAAAAAAATTTTTTTCAAGGGAAAAGATAAAAAAAATCAAGATTTTTTTTAGGGTACTACTATTGTTTCTCATAGGCGCCGATGTCGTAACCCTTACCGGCAGGACGGAGATTGCCCTCTAAGTCGATGGCGGGAGCGCCAAGGGAAGTGCCGGCATCGATGGCCGGGCTGCCCAACTGCAAATGGTAATTCCCGGTCTTTCCCCAGGCCGGTGATATAAAGAGAGGAGCGCTCACGATATTTCCGCTGCCCAACTCACCTTTTTGAATATCGCCGGTTGTATAAATCCGTCCATTGGCTTCAACCTGCTCGTTCGAACCGGGCCTGTAGAAGAGATTGTACTCGATAACCGGGGAAACCCGGGGTCCGAAATAGGCCACTCCGTATCCGTTGGCCACGATGCAATTCCGCATGGTGACATTGATGTCTGTGTATTGGTCGTAACCGATATACATGGGGTAAGCCTGCCTTTTGGGGTTGTCATGCAGGGTGACGTTGATAATCTCGAAGTTGTCGCCACCCTTTTCGCCGTCGATGACGATACCGGCCCAGGGGCTGGCGCCTCCGGTTCCATCCCCGGTTCCGTAGATCAAACAATTTTCAATTTTACTATCGCCGGCCCACAATTTTATCCCGTCACAGGAGTTATTGGCCGCTGTACAATTGTGAATATAGGTGTTGGCCGCCTTGGAATCGAGACCGTCTCCCCGGTTGTGGCAGGCTGTGCTGTACATTATCTCAATGGGGCCTGAGGAGGGTTCGATACCGAAACCGTCGGGACGGGCATAGGGTCCCGGGCCGGAACCTCCCTGGTAATAATGGCCGTTATATGACAGGTCGCAGCGGTTGACGGTAACATTCTGCCAGCCGTCTTTTTGTCCCGCGGGGCCACCGATGCTGCCGAACCCGGTATAGGTGATTTTGCAATCCTCTATAGTGAGGTTATCGATGTCGGCAATATTGATCCCGAATTCATCGATGTGGTGGACGTATATATTTCTTAAAATTACATTCCGCACCGGCGTATCGAGCTGCATGATGCCGTCGCGAAACCGGGATCCGCCGCGGCTGGTTATCTCAAGGTTCTCAATTATTAGATAGCTCGAGAGGGTAATGGCACAGATGAGGTTGTTTTCGCCCTTTAAAACAGGCCGTGGGGACACTTCTCCTTTTATCGTGATATAGGTAATAGTTAAGCTGCCCATCTT
>JAGLQA010000746.1 GCA_023137075.1 Candidatus Aminicenantota bacterium | reverse complement strand
GACTGTCCTGGGATTATAGGCAAATATCAACCGGAAGGGTACGCCTAACATGGCCACATATACCTTTAGCTCTAAGCCTAAGGATTCATAGCGATCCTTCCACACAATGGGGCCGTTGTAAGCATTGCCTACATCGTAGAAAAACACAAAGGAAAACTGCTGGTTTAAGGGTATGCGGTATTCCACATTTAAGTAAAATGCCTGGGTGCCGCCGGTTACATAACCGCTGTCGTTTTTCGGACCCAATTGGTAGATATCAAATCCCCGGATCGACCGTTCGCCCCCGAGAAAGTATTTCTCATAAAAGGGCACCTCTTTGCCGCCAAAGGGAATCATGACCTGGTATACCGCGTGAAATCCGAAAACATTCCTCCTCTTAAACAGGGGTATAAATCGTGCATATTCCAGTTTGTATTTATGCAAATATATGTCGCCGCCTAAAAAACCTCCCGCGTAACGATAATTGAAAAGATAACGCACGCCCGAAGAGGGAAACAGGGGAGAGTCTACCGTCGAATAGTAAAGCGTGGGAATAATCGACGATATCGCCCGTTTGCCTTCGGTGTAATAATAATAGGAATAGGGGTTGGTCCACTCCAACTCATCATTCACATCGCTGATATCGATCCGCTCGTAACTATAGGCCAGGGACGCGCCCCAATACTTCCGGAACCTGAATCCCGAGGATATGCTGAAACCCTCGCCGTTACGGGTGTAGAGAGACGGGAACCTGAAGGAGGTCTTGTGCACATCGATTCCTAAGCTGGCCACCGAATTTAAAAGACGCGGTTCCGTAAAAGCAAAACGGTAGTTCTTCGACCGGGTGCCGGTCTGGAAGTTCAGGGCAAAGGTTTCTCCCAATCCTAAAAAATTCTGGGTGGAATAACCCAGCGCGATAAACCAGCCGTCATACCCGCTGTAGCCCACGTTAAAATTAACCATGTTGCGGTTCAATTCCTGGACTTCAACCTTTAAATTCACCTTCTGCGGATCCTCGGGGTCCGGTTTCATATCCGGCATCTTCTCGATGGTGACCAGGCCCAATTGTTTCATCCTGCGGATGGAGTCTTCAAGCGCGTTCACATTAAAACGGTGCCCCTCGCGCAAAAACCACTCCCGGCGGATAACATGGTCCTTGGTAAAGGTATTACCGGTAAATTCCAGCGTGCCTAAATAAACGATTTCATTCTCCACCAGACGAAAGGTTAAATCCGCCACTTTCTTGACCGGGTCCAGGTTTTCGATGGGCGCTACCTGGATGTAAAAATAACCTAAGGAGGTGTATACCTTTTGGATATCCTCCATCATTTCATTGCGCTTTTTGATGTTGTAGATTTTTCCCTTTTTTAAGGTGATAAACCTGTTTAAAAATGCCGTCTTTAAAACCTTATTCCCTTCAAATCTTATCTCTCCCACCCGGTAGCGCGGTCCCAATTCCACCGGGATGGTCATCTCGAGCATATTTTGCATCTTACCCATAATATGCTTCCGCTTAATCATGCTGAAAGTGGGCTGGCCGACCCTGGCTTCCAGATACCCCTTTTGCTGCAGCCGCAGTTTGATCGTTTCTAAGTCTTCGGTCAATTTCTCCTTGTTTAAGGTGTCTTTCCCGCTGACCGTATTCAGCAGGCCGTGAGTGCGGTTGTTTTTCAGGCCGCGCCGCAGGAACGCGGACGGAACCCTGCCGCTGTCCAGACCGGAAAACACCACCGTGCCGATGCGGGTTTTGGG
>JAGLQA010000745.1 GCA_023137075.1 Candidatus Aminicenantota bacterium | reverse complement strand
AATACAATCCCGTTATTTCAAGCGAAGATGTACAGTATAACTTGTTAATCTGACTTGATGTGCTTGCCGGAGCTTAGCCCGGTTTGTTTCGTGAACTAATGACGCACCCCTGAAAATTGCTATTCCCTGTATTAAAACGGGAGAAAATAGTGTAAAATAAAAGATTATGTTTGACGAACAAGCCTTCGAAGTCGACGCGGGGAAGTACCTGGTTTCCCTTGAAATGGAGAAAGGATTAACCGAAAATACGATCATCTCTTATAGACAGGAACTGGAAAAATTCGCCGGTTGCCTGAAGACAAAAAAAATAAACCACAGCGAAATCTCTGAAAACGATGTGGTCAATTTCATCAAAGACGAAGCGATCAAAGGCAATTCCCTGGCCACCCAGGCCCACCTTATCTCTGTCTTAAAAAGTTTCTATAAATACCTTATCATAGAAGATAAAATCGATTTCAACCCGGCAGCCAATATCGCCTTTCCCAAAAAATGGAAAATTCTCCCCAAATATCTTTCCATCGACAAGGTGGCTGAATTGCTCAACCTGCCCGATGAAACTAAACCTTTTGGTCAACGAGATAAGGCCATCCTGGAGTTGATGTATGCCACCGGCCTGCGCATCTCCGAAGTGATTGGCTTAAAATTCGATAATCTCTATTTAGAAGAGAATTTTTTGCGGGTAGTGGGCAAGGGCAATAAAGAGCGGGTGGTGCCCTTTGGAGAAAAGGCTGAGCAGTACATTCAAGAATACTTCAAAAACAGCCGCCCCAAACTATTGAAACATAAAAAAAGCGATTTGATTTTCCTCAATCGCAATGGTGAACGATTAAGCCGGCAGGGATTGTGGAAAATTATTAAAGGTTATGGCCGGCAATTGGGAATTTCCGCATCTCTCACTCCCCATACGCTGAGGCACTCTTTTGCCACCCATTTACTGGAAAAAGGAGCAGATCTCCGCTCCATCCAGATGATGTTGGGGCATGCCAGCATTTCAACCACCGAGATTTATACCTATGTCGCCAAACAACGGATGAAGAAAGTTTATGATCAATATCACCCCCGAAGCGACGTGGAACAAGAGAAATAAGAAGCCGAAACCGTAATTATTGACGGGTCTGCCAGACCTTGAGGCCTGCAGGAGACAAAGCAACCGGGATCGAAGGATAACCCTTTTTTTTCAGGGTGTGAATCAACTCTCTCTTTTTCTTCACATCCCCGTCTCCGAGAATGGTTATCGAACCGCCGTCGCCTCCGGCTCCATTTACCTTGCAGCCGCAGGCGGCAAAGGAACCGGCAATGTCGATTATCTCTTCGGATTTTTCACAGACTAAGTGCGGATGAAGCGAGCGCTGCAAGCCTATGCTGCGGTTCATTACATCACCCAGGTCTTCGAGGTCACCCGAAAGAGCTGCATCTCTTGCGGCTGCGGCCAGTTTTCGCAACCCGTCGATGCGGGGGTCCCGGCCGGCATCATCCCCGAGATTAGCGATGACTTTTTTGTGCACTTCACTTGAACTGTGCGGCGTGCCGATGTAAACCAGGATGAGACGCCTTTCTAAGTCCAGGAGGTTCTCTTTAGGCATGTTGACCGGGGACACCTCGGAAAAAGGGAAGGCCGGCATATTAATAAAATTGATGCCGCCAAAGGCACTGGCTAACTGGTCCTGGATGCCGGACTGCAAACCCAATTTTTCCGTTTCAATCCTGTGCGCCAGGGCTGCCACCTCATGGGGATTCAATTTTCCCGGTGTCAAAGCATCCAGGGCGCCGATAAGTGCCACCGAGACGGCCGCCGAAGTGCCTACGGAAGCGCCGGGCGGCGCGTCCGAAAAAATATCGATATGGATGGATATATCACCGGGAATTTCCATGGTGTCGACAGCGGCCTCGATGAGGGGGTGTTTATTATAGGACATTTGCTCCGGGTTCAACGAATAGGTGTGACCGTAATTTTCTAAGTGCAGGGTAACTCGTTCTTTTTTACCCGAAGGGCGATAGATGTTAATCTGCACTTCGACGTAAGGCTGTACGGCAATATTAAAAACCGCCCCGTGTCCGGCAAACCAGGTGTCGGTCCAGCCGCCCACATCGCAGATCCGAACCGGAGCCGCCGAGTGAATCCTGTTCAAAAGTTTATTCATTTATTCTGACGGGATGGCCTCGTGAGCTTTTCGTCCATACACTTTTTCGTAGGCCTTACAATAGGGGCAGAAACCGCTCTCTATTTTTTTAACAAACCAATAGGCAAAGCCTTTTTGTTTTTTCCTGGCATGCATGCATACGGGGCATTCCAAACATTTGTCTGCTTTTTCCTTATCTTTTTCCGTAATGTCATTTTTACTCATAAAAATATATCCTCCTTATAAGGTCTATTGAAATACTGAATAGCATAAACAAAACATTTTTTCAAGCAAAAAGCCCGTAACTCCACGGGTGCGTCAAAGTCTTTTACACTATTTGAAAATTAGAATTGCTTGTTCTTAAAAAGCATTAAAATGTAATTTTTATTTTAATTTATGCCGTACTTCTTCAACTTGCGCCACAGGGTGGTACGGTCGATCCGCATGATCTCGGCAGCCTTCTTTTTGTTCCAGCGCGCCCGGCTGAGGGCAGCCACGATTCGCTCTTTCTCCGGGTCAGGCACATCCTTCAGGGGCGCCGTATCATCCGGCTTCATAACCGTCACTTTTAAATACTCCGGAAGGTGCTTCTGTCGAATCTGGCCTTCCTTGCAAAAAATGAACACATATTCCATGATGTTTCGCAATTCCCTTATATTCCCCGGGTATTTATGATTTAACAATATCTCCAGTGCATCCGGGGAAACGGCTTCCACTTTTTTTTTCTGGATAATATTAAACTGGTTAATAAAATAGTCGATAAAGAGCGGTATATCGCTCTTTCGCTCCCTGAGCGGCGGGATTTTTATATTAACCACATTTAAACGGTAATAAAGGTCTTCCCGGAAATTTCCTTTTTCGACCTCTTTTACCAATTCCTTGTTGGTGGCAGCCAGGATGCGCACATCGATCCGTTCCACCCTGGTTGCTCCTAAGGGAATAATCTCCCCGGTCTCCACGGCACGCAGCAGTTTTGCCTGCATCGGCAGGCTCATTTCCCCGATCTCGTCAAGGAACAGGGTGCCTTCTTGGGCGGTCAGAAATAGGCCCGGTTTATCCTTGCGGGCATCGGTAAAGGCGCCTTTTTTATAGCCGAACAGCTCCGATTCCAGCAGGGTGTCGGGCAGCGATGCACAATTGATCTTGACAAAGGGCTTTTCTTTTCGCGAACTGAGGGAGCGGAGGGCGTTGGCAAAAACCTCTTTCCCGGCGCCGCTTTCGCCTTCAAGCATAACCGGCACTGTGGATGCGGCGATTTTAGGGAATTCATTCAGGATATCGATTAACTTTCGATTACGGGTAATAATATCCTCAAAAATATACTTCTCTTTAATACTTTTTTCTAATTGAACCTCACGGGTGACATCGTGAAAAATTTCCACCCAATAGCCGTGACTGCCAATCACTTTAGTATTAATATATTTTTCCCGGTTATTTTTGGCAATAATATCAACGATAATTTCTTTTAAAGGTTCCCCTTTTTTTAACGCTTTGATCGGGCAGGCGTCTTTGCAGAGTTTTGCTCGCAGCACTTCGTAGCAGAATTTACCCACCGCTTCTTTATTGGAGAAACCTGTGATTTCACCGGCAAATCGATTCAGATATTTAATACGGTAATCTTCTCCAATGACGATGATGCCTTCGAATGTATTATTAACAATATCTCTAAAAATATTTTCATTCATCCGGTATTTTACCATATAACGCAAATGGACGCAACAAAATGTTGCAGTTTTCAACGGGCGTCCAATCATCCGAATATTTTGTTCCGGGGGATATTTACAAATTATTAATAAAAAATAATTTTTCACTTGAAATATAAGTGCAAATATTATATATTTGTGCATGAAGAATAAAAAAATCAGTAACTCAAAAGAAACCAATTCGGAGGTTAAATGATGGACAATAAAAGCTACAATCCCTTTGAGACAGCGCAGACCCAATTTGACAATGTTGCTGAGATGCTTGACCTGGAACAAGCGACACGGGACTTATTGCGCAACCCACAGAGAGAGTACCACTTTAATATCCCTGTGCGTATGGATGATGGGAATGTTAAGGTTTTTAGAGGTTTTAGAGTTTTGCACTGCGATGCCAGGGGGCCGGGAAAGGGAGGTATCCGCTTTCACCCGCAGGAAACGATTAATACGGTGCGGGCATTGTCCATGTGGATGACCTGGAAAACAGCGGTCGTGGATATCCCTTTAGGTGGAGCGAAAGGCGGCGTGATTTGCGATCCCCACAACCTGAGCCTCAGGGAGCAGGAAAATCTGTGCCGCGGCTGGGTACGCCAGATCGCGAAGAATATCGGCCCCCTTTCCGATGTGCCGGCCCCGGACGTGATGACAAACGCGCAGCATATGCTGTGGATGTTAGATGAATTCGAGGCGATTCACGGTGCCAGGTACCCGGGATTTATAACCGGCAAACCGGTTGGTATGGGAGGTTCTTTAGGGCGTACCGAAGCCACCGGTTATGGTGTTATTTTCACGGTTCGGGAAGCGCTGAAAGAATTGGAAATCCGGCCGGAAGACACGGTTGCCAGTGTCCAGGGTTTCGGTAATGTGTCGCAGTACGCCATTCAACTCTATCAGCAGTTGGGCGGCAAGGTGATTACCGTATCCAGTTGGGACCAGGAAGACCAGAAGGGCTACGCGTTTAAGAAAAAAGAGGGCGTTAATCTAAAAGAGCTCCAGGATATAACCGGTCATTTCGGGGGAATCAATAAAGAAAAAGCAAAATATCTGGGATATGAAGTAATGCCGGGTGAAGCCTGGATCGAGCAGGATGTGGACATACTGATTCCGGCGGCCTTAGAGAATGAGATCAACCGGGACACGGTAGATAAAATCAGCAACCGGGTAAAGCTCATTGCCGAAGGCGCCAATGGCCCTACTACCTTAGAAGCGGATAAAGTACTTCAGGAGCGAGGGATTTTTATTATTCCCGATTTCCTGGCCAATGCCGGTGGCGTCACCTGCAGTTACTTTGAGCAGGTCCAGTGTAATATGAACTATTACTGGGAAAAGGATGAAGTGTTGGGCAAGTTAGACACTAAGATGACGGCCGCCTTTATCGCGGTTAGTGAATTGGCGCGGAAGAAGAAGTTATACATGCGGGACGCGGCTTATGTGATTTCCGTTGACCGGGTCGCCCAGGCCTGTAAGAATCGCGGCTGGGTATAGAAAACTCCCTCGATAAAAGTAGTATATTCCGGAATCTAAACAGATCGGTTATAAAAGGTGGTGATATGCCATGAAAAAAGCCTTCGATTTATCGACCAATAAACACATCGTGCCTTTCGACCGTAATTTTTACAACGAAAAAGATGAATTTACCTACATCGGAAATGGCGAGTTAGGCGGCAAGGCCATGGGATTGGCCTTTATCAAAGAGAAAATCATCTCCCATTTCAGCGAAAGGGAACAGGAGTTTGCGCCTTTCCACGTGAACATACCGCGCCTCACCGTTGTTACCACCCGCTATTTTGACATTTTTATGGAACAAAACGACCTTTATGATGTTGCTTTGTCCGAGTTAAGCGACGAACGGATCGCCCATCATTTTTTGAAGGCTGAAATACCGGTTCAGTTGGTCGGGGACCTGCGGGCAATCATCGCGAAGGTTCATACTCCCCTGGCGGTGCGTTCCTCCGGTTTGCTGGAAGATAGTCTGAATTCGCCCTTTGCCGGGATCTACGAAACCAAGATGATTCCGAACAATCAACCCGATACCGATACCCGGTTCCGGAAATTGGTAGAAGCAATCAAATTTGTTTACGCATCCACTTTTTTCAACAGCGCCAAAAGTTACATGAAGGCCACGGGCAACAACTTGAAAGACGAAAAGATGGCGGTCATTATCCAGGAAATAGAAGGACTGCTCCACTATGACCGGTTCTACCCCAACATCTCCGGCGTGGCCCGGTCCTATAATTTTTATCCCACCGCCGATGCCGCTCCCGAAGAGGGAGTGGTGAACTTAGCGTTAGGTTTAGGCAAAACCATCGTGGATGGCGGTATTGTCTGGCCCTATTCTCCCCAATCCCCGGAAGTCAGCCCCCCCTATGGCTCCGTCAATGAGTTGTTGAAACAGACCCAATTGGATTTCTGGGCGGTCAATATGGGCCGTCCGCCCGCTTATGACCCGGTTAAGGAAACCGAATACTTAGTGAAAGCGTCTTTGAAAGAAGCGGAGTATGACAACACCCTGCGTTATATTGCTTCCACTTATGATGGGGCGGCGGATCGCATCAATATCGGTACCGGGACGCCCGGCCCCCGGGTGATCAACTTCGGTCCCATCCTGCAGGTGGAACTATTACCGGTAAACAAATTGATAAAGGCCATATTAAAATTGTGCGAGGGGACCTTCGATGCCAAGGTCGAAATCGAATTTGCCATAAGCATCGATCCGGGGGATAAGAAGTCCGCCCGATTCGGTTTCCTGCAGGTGCGTCCCATGGCCCTTTCCGATGAGATGGTGGAAATAAATGAAGTCGAATTGTCCCCGGAAACCGTGTTTGCCGCTTCCGGCAATGTCATGGGGAACGGCTGCGTGGACAATATCCGGGATATCCTTTACCTGGACCCGAAAAGCTTTAACTTGAAATTTTCGCAGGCCATTGCCGCCGAAATTTCCCCCCTTAACCGGCAATTGGTGGAAGCGCAAATTCCCTACCTGTTAATCGGGTTCGGACGTTGGGGTTCAGCGGACCCCTGGCTCGGCATCCCGGTCAATTGGGGCCACATATCGGGCGCCCGGGTGATAATCGAATCCCAATTACCCGGTGTTCAGATCGATTTGAGCCAGGGATCCCACTTTTTTCACAATATATCCAACCTGGGAATTCTCTACTTCTCTATAAAAAAAAGCGACCGGTTTCCCATCGACTGGGAGTGGTTGAACTCGCAGCAGGTACTGAAGTCCGCCAATTTCGTGAAACATGTCCGCTTAAAATCGCCTCTCGCGATCAAAGTCGACGGGCGAAAACGAATGGGAGTAATATTTAAATGATCGATAAAGAGAAAACGACGGATAATAAAGACACGCTGCTCAGAGACCTCCAGGAGAGGCGCAAAGAACTGAACTGTTTGTATAAATTGGACGAATTACTCCGGAATACGGATTTACCCTTAAAAGATATTTTCAAATCCATCATCGAGATTATACCATCCGGCTGGCAGCATCCCGAGATTGCCCGGGCAAAAATCGAGTATGACGGAAAAATTCACACTACCGACGGTTACGCGGAAACCCCCTGGCAGCAGAGCGCGGAGATCAAAATCCAGGGTGAAGTGGCCGGCCGGGTAGTGGTTTCTTATACCCGGGAAGCGCCCCGCGCCGCGAAAAAAAACTTTTTAAAAGAAGAGATCCAATTGATCAATGCCATTGCCGAGCGCATCAGCCACATGATTCAGCATAAACAATTTAAAGAAGCCTTTAACCAGTGGCAGGAAGCAGAAAAAAAACTCACCGCTAAAACCGTTCCCGAGTGGCGCGTCATGGCAGACCTGCTGCACAAGTCCGATCCCCAGCTTTTCATGTACCTGTCCCAGAAGATGCTGCACTTTCTGTGTTGGCATGGTGTGGCAGAGGCGCGCCAGTTACTGGAGCAGGCCGGTTCCGGCAGCGGCGGCAGTCCCCGGGAAACCCTGTCCCTTGAAGATATGAACCAGCCCAGCCGCAGGGAGTCCTTAGAAAAAATGATCGACGGCGGTGAGAAAATTTTCCGGGTGGCAGCCGAAAATCTAAGCAAGGATAAGATTCTATCCCTGCTGCGCCGCTGGATCGATGAGGATAAATCCCGGTTCTTAGTGCGGGTATTGGAGAATCCCAATTCCTCCATGACCGACCTGATCAATGCCATTACCCGTTTCCAGCGACTTGAAGTCGAGGGGATCGAATTATCACTCTCCATCGAGAAAGGACTGCGCGTATCGTTAATTCGCCATTTCTTATCCGAGCAGCTGGAATTTATCAATGTGGCCAAGAACCATATCGAAGTCAAGCATTACTACGAGCTTGTAAACCGGCTCATCTTTCCCTCTAACAGTCACGGCAAATTGGGCGGTAAAAGTTCCGGGCTTTTCCTGGCCACGCGGATATTAAAAGGTTCTAAAGAGAACGGTGAATTATTTACTAAAATCAAAATACCCAGGACCTGGCACATCACCTCCGACGGGCTGGCCGATTTTTTACATTACAACAACCTGGAAAGTGTTTTTGAACAAAAGTACAAAGAGATGGACGAAATCCATTTCGAATATAAAAACATCGTCCAGATATTCAAAAACTCCTACTTCTCACCGGAAATTATCCGCGGTCTCTCCATGGCCATCGACGACTTAGGAGATACGCCCATCATCGTACGCAGCTCCAGCCTGCTTGAAGACCGGTTAGGCGCCTCTTTCTCAGGCAAATATAAAAGCCTGTTTCTGTCGAACCAGGGCAGCAAACAGGAGAAATTGGACGCCTTAATGGATGCCACTGCCGAAGTTTACGCCTCCACCTTCGGCCCCGACCCGATCGAGTATCGCCGGGAACGGGGACTGCTGGATTACTACGAGGAAATGGGAATCCTGATCCAGGAAGTGGTGGGGCACCGGGTGGGCAACTATTATCTGCCCACCTTTGCCGGTGTGGCCTTCAGCAGTAACGAGTTTCGTTGGTCGGCCCGCATCGACCGCAAGGACGGGTTGATCCGCATGGTGCCCGGGTTGGGTACCCGCGCCGTGGACCGAACGGCATCGGATTATCCAATTTTGATCGCGCCGGGGAAACCGGAACTGCGGGTCAATGTCACACCGGACGAAATTATCCGTTATTCCCCCCGGCATATCGATGTTATCAACCTGGAAACCCGGACTTTTGAGACTATCGAGGTCAATAAGTTGGTAAAATCCTTCGGTGGGGATATCCCCGGGATTCAAAAAATGGTTTCCATATTGGAAGGAGGTCATGTCCGGCGGCCGACGTCGCTTTTTAACATCGATTTTGAGAAACAGGACTTGCTGGTTACCTTTGAAGGTTTTCTCAAGGGAACGGATTTCATAAAACAGGTGGGCCAACTCCTGAAAAAGCTTGAAGAGCAAATCGGTTCCCCGGTGGATATCGAATTTGCCCATGACGGCCAACACCTCTATTTACTGCAGTGCCGCCCCCAGAGTTATTCCCAGGATACTCAACCGGCGCCCATCCCCCAGGACATTAGTGATGACCGCATCGCTTTTTCCGCCAACCGGAATATCTCCAACGGTTATGTGCCGAACATTACCCATGTTGTATACGTGGAGCCGGATGCCTATAACCGCTTATCCGATCTCTCGGAGTTGAGGGCCATTGGCCGGGCAGTCGGCAAGCTCAATAAAATCCTGCCAAAACGGCAATTTATCCTGATGGGGCCCGGACGCTGGGGCAGCCGGGGAGATATCAAGTTGGGAGTGGATGTGACCTATTCCGACATTAACAATACGGCCGTCCTGATCGAAATTGCGCGTCGGAAGGGCCAATATATCCCGGAACTCTCCTTCGGCACCCATTTCTTCCAGGACTTAGTGGAAGCCTCCATTCGTTACCTGCCCCTTTACCCCGATGACGAAGATATTATATTCAATGAAACCTTTTTTACCCGCAGTGACAATATTTTAGGTGATTTACTGCCCGAGTACGCCTCTTTTGCCCATACTCTTCGCGTCATCGACGTGCCTGCGAGTACCGACGGCCTGATCCTGCGGGTGCTGATGAACGCGGACCTGGATGAAGCGATAGCGATTTTTGAGGATCCCTCGGCCAAAACCTTTGTGCCCGAGGCTAAAACCGAATCCGTACCCGCCGGATCCGATAGTTATTGGCGCTGGCGGCTTCGTATGGTGGAACGTATTGCCGCGCGCCTTGAGCCGGAGCGTTTCGGGGTGAAAGGTTTTTATGTTTTCGGCAGCACCAAGAATGCCACTGCCGGGCCCGGCAGTGATATTGACATATTGGTTCATTTTACCGGCACTGCCAATCAGAAAAAAGGATTGCTGCTGTGGTTGGAAGGATGGAGCCTGACCCTGGCCGAGTTAAATTACCAACGTACCGGTTATAAATCCGATGGGCTTTTAGACATTCACTTAGTGACCGATGAAGACATAAAGAAAAAGACCAGTTGGGCCGTTAAGATCGGGGCAATCACCGATGCGGCCCGTTCCTTACCCATGAAGAATAACCCATAACCACTTAAATTAATTCCCGTGTGGCGTATTCCGGGCGTAAAGGATCAAAACGCACTAACGATAATTCCGGGCCGTCATGAGCGGCGTTGAAGGAAATTGTCCGTTTAAACCGGTCCTGCCAGGAGCCGGTGAGACGGGTGGATTCATGGACATGACCGTGCAGGGTGAGAAGGGGCTGCTTTTCTTCAATAAAACGCTGAATCGCAATGCTGCCGATATGCACATCGAGGGGGGCATAATCGATCATTTTGCCGTCCAGGGCAGCCCGGTCCAATTTACATTTATAGGGCGGTGAGTGAAAGAGAAAAATTGATTTTTCAAGATTATCTTCACCAACCAGTTTGTCTAAATCTTCAGCAATGGTGCCGAATTTTAACTGGTATTCCGAAACCGGGATGGACCGCATGCCCTCCTCAGGTGATATACAACCAGGGTCCACGTAACGGGAAACATCATACCGCTCCCAGTCCTTTAACCGAAAAGGTGTGGGCGGTATATAGGAGTAACCGTAAACGGAAAATTCGTTCCAACGGATACGGCGATTATGGCAGTATTGCCATACGCCACAGGCAGCGGCGTCGAGTAACGCGGCCTCCTCCATACGGCCGTCATCATTGCCGAGAATAACAAAAACATCGGGATACTTATCGCCAAGGTCTTCTTTTATTTTTCCAAATTCCTTCACCAGGAAACCGTTAATGAAATCTTCGTGGGCGATATCTAAAGCGGTTAATGCGGCAAAGGGCGAGGGTAAAATATCACCGGCGATGAAGAGCGCGTTCGGCGACTCAGCCATCATTTGTTTGAATAGTTTTTCGTATCTATCGAGCTTCCCGTGCAGATCGGAAACAAAAAAACAATTCAGTGAGTCGGTCATTATTAATTATATCATATTTTACCACAAAATTTTTTTAAGTTACTCCGTTTTTATTCAGTTCCGGAAAGAGGAATATGGAAT
>JAGLQA010000744.1 GCA_023137075.1 Candidatus Aminicenantota bacterium | reverse complement strand
AATCATTAAAAAGGAGTACCCACATGATTGTTAAAAAATACCAGGAAGTTGAAAAATCACAGGTAATTAAAGAAGGCGTGAAAGACGTTTCGATCCGCTGGTTGATCGGGGAAGATTCCGGCGCCCCGAATTTTTATCTCAGGCTCTTTGAAGTTGCACCCGGCGGTTACACGCCCCTTCATACACACCCCTGGGAACACGAAGTCTTTGTCGTGGAAGGAAAGGGGAAAATAAATACCGGGGAGCGATCACTGCCCATAGAAAAGGGATCTTTTGCTCTTGTTCTTCCCGGGGAACAGCACCGGTTCGAAAACACCGGGGATACCACGTTAAAATTTTTGTGTATCATACCCACGGATGGCCGATAGTCTCATCATTCCATTTTTTGCCTTTTATAATGGTTGTCGACAAAAAATTTTCCATAAATGAAGCCCGCAGTCACCACCCCCAATATAATGGGATGCAAGGCGCTGTGGACTTTTGTTAATTTAACAAAGAACAGGAGTATCGCAGGAAGAATGACCGAAGCCGAGACATATAAGTAGAATAAAACGCGAGTCTCTTTGCTGTGAAATACGATGATCGCGGCGGAACCCATTACCGCAAAAAAGACCAGGAGGGCAGTCGTAAAATTTTCCGATTTAACTCCTGGCTTGTAAATGATAATAAAGAATAAAAAAGAGGACAGGGCAATTAACAGTGGAAAAAGATATGTGATGAACTTTTTTTTTTTCATTTGGAATATATTTTAATAACAATTCCCTAATATGTCAACCCGCTTTTAAGATTTGTTGTGAGCCCCTGGATAGACTTGACTTATGAGAGCACAACGGTTATAATACAACTTCAATTGTCAAATATAATCCCCCCCAAGGCTGCGGGTTTAAGAGTCCCATCTTTGCGGAAATGCCTATAAGTAGCGGGGAAAGGAAGAAATCAAATGGCTGATATACCGTTAATTAATTATCGAAATATTCGTTTGGGAAAAGTCGAAAAATTACGAGAATTGGGTATCAATCCCTTCCGATCAAAATGTTCACGGACCCATTATGCCGATTCGATTATAAAGGATTTTGAAAGCATGGAAGGGCAAACGGTTACCGTCGCCGGCCGCCTCATGTCCTGGCGACCCCATGGCAAGTTGACCTTCTGCCATGTCCAGGACCAGACAGAGCGTATGCAAATCCTGTTTCATAAAAAAGAATTGGGTGAAACCGATCTATCTTTAAAAAACCTGGGTTATTCCGATTTAAAGCTATTAGACGTGGGTGATTTTATCGAAATAACCGGTTCGGTCATGAAGACTCAGAAAGGAGAAATCACTGTCCTGGCCAATTCTCTTAAAATGTTGACCAAATCGATCCGCCCCCTTCCCGACAAATGGAGCGGTTTGAAAGACAGGGAAGCCATCTTAAGGAGACGGTATCTGGATACGACCATAAAACCGGGGAATAAGGATCATTTCGAAGCCATCGCCCGCATGCTCTTTGCGACCAGAAAATTCCTCGATGACCGGGGGTTCCTGGAATTCACAACTCCTGTACTGCAGCCCCAATACGGCGGCGGGACCGCGAAACCCTTTATCACCAGGGTCAATGCCCTGGATTGCGACATGTACCTTTCCATATCCCATGAACTATACCTGAAGCGATTAATCGCCGCCGGCTTTGACAAAGTATATACTATCGGGAAATATTTTCGTAATGAAGGTATCGATAAGCAACACCACCCGGAATTCTCAATGATCGAAACAATGACCGCTTATGAAAACTACGAATATAACATGGATTTGATCGAGGATCTCTTTCGTTATATTGCGGAGCAGGCCTTTGGTAAAATGGAATTCAATGTTCAGGGTCACACCATCGATTTCGGCAAACCCTGGAAACGGATTTCCATGGTCGATGCGGTGTTAGAGGCAACCGGTAGGGATTTCAGAAAATTCAAAACCGTCGAAGAGGCGAATGCCTTTCTTACTTCCCTTGAAAGTGAGGAACCCGTGGCGCCGCAGGCAAGCATCGGTCATGCCCTGGCCGCTGCTTTTGAGATAAAAGTTGAGCCCACTCTCATTGAACCGACGCTGTTATATGGCCAACCGATGGAAATTTCCCCCCTGGCAAAACCTATGGATGATGACCCCGGTTTTGCCGAACGTTTTGAAATCTTTATCGGCGGGATGGAATGCGGTGATAATTGGTCCGAACAAAACGACCCGGTTCATCTGCTTGAGTGTTGGAAAGAGAACTTCCGGCGGAAAGATCTGAACCCGGAGGAATTTCATCCCTTAGATTTAGATTTTGTCGAAGTATTGGAATACGGCATGCCCCCCACAACCGGCATCGGACCCGGTGTCGAACGAATGGCCATGATATTTTCCGAGAAAGATAACATTGACGATGTGATCTTTTTTCCTATGATGAAACCGCATGTTTCGCCGATAAATGCCATTATTTATGAAGTGGATCAACTTGAGGATTTCCGGGGAAAAGAAGTAGAAACAACGGGTGAGGACATGGCTCTCAGTATGCACGATTTTTCGGAACTGTTAAGCGATAAGATTATTTCCCCCGAATCCACTGAATTGACTATATATCCCTATTTACAGGTCTGGGAAAAACCCTCTGCCAAAGGGCAGTGGAAAGCGACCGGGTACCTGGATATGGACGGGTTCTTTAAGAATAAAAAGGTACGAATAGTCGGTTATACGGCAAAGTCGGATAAAAAATCGGAGATTGACGCTGAGAAAGAAGCCTTTAGAATCTTTATCGAACAATCGCTTAGTAAAACCATTCGGCAATATTTTAACGCGGATGCCTATGATATTAAAATTGCCGAAGTCAAAATCATAAGATAATCGTTTTTCAAGGC
>JAGLQA010000743.1 GCA_023137075.1 Candidatus Aminicenantota bacterium | reverse complement strand
ATGATTGTACACTCCTGACGTGAAGTGGCTGGCTCCCGGCAGGGCCGCCGGAGCCAGGGCTAACAAATGTCTGAACCAGGATTTGTATGATTATAGGATTAACAGGATGAACCGGTATTTACTGATTACTATCTAATCAATAATAAAACATCCTGTATCAATTATTTTTTACCTCTGTGCCCTCTTAGCTCTCTGTGTTATAAAAATAGCCCTTAGTAATCCGAGTGCTTTTATCCATATGCCAATTATTTACCTGTCCCCATAAATTTTTGATTTATTCCCCTTTTCCTTCCTCATGACAGTCACATATGTCCTTAATCCCGGGATAATTTCGCGGTACGAAAGGGGTTATTCCTGTGTACGAGAGTTTTATCGGCTTGAGTCCTTTTATATGTCTCCTTTTATTCTTTTATATAAAAAAGTTTGTTTTTTAGGGAGAATAATACTATAATATAGAGGACCTTTAAATAACCAGGTCATCTGGAGGTAAGCGATGCACCAAACAATAGAGGCTGTGATAGATGAGGCAGGGGAAATACGTTTACTTGAACCCATTCACTTGCCTACCCAAAGGCGTGTTCTGGTAACCATATTAGAAGAAAAGCCATCGATAAATATCCAGGAAGCGGCATTACTGAGTGAAAAAGCCCTGGCTGAAGACTGGAACAGACCCGAGGAGGATAAAGCATGGTCACACCTTCAGTCGGAGCAGTAATATTGGTGCCTTTTCCGTTCTCAGATCTATCTCAAGCTAAACTTCGCCCCGCTCTCATTCTTGCTTATGTAGGGAAAAATGATTGGATTTTATGTCAAATCACCAGCAATCCATATGGGGACTCAAAAACGATTACTTTAACCGATAATTGTTTTGCACATGGCTCTTTACAATTGACAAGTTATGCACGCCCAGGAAAGCTTTTTACTTCAAATTCCAGTCTCATAGTGAGACAAGTAGGCTGTCTTAGAAAGGATGTATTAAAAAATACCCTTTTGGCTGTTATCGATATCTTTCAATCCGAGATCGAAACATAGTTTTATTTGCATTCATCCGCTGGTGTCGTGATATCTTCCGGAATTATTTAATGATCTATGGAAAAATCCGAATAACGGTCAACTAATAAGAAAAAATGAGGTCAGGTAATTTGTTTTCCTCGTTTTTCCTCCGATATTCGCCATAGTGGCAACGCCATTTATAATATTTACTCCTAAAGATAATCATTAAATCGACCATTTTTATATGAAGCGGAAAAGAGCTTTGTTTCAATTTTGTTGATAATACTACATTTTTTTGTTATAATACGGTATAAAAATTATGGGTAAAAACCCGAGTTTGCGGCATAATGCCTGGAGGTCGAAATGAAAAAGGTTAATCTTTTGGAGTTAATCGAAAAAGTAAAAAAGCCGTGGCAGATCATGGATGTCGTTTCTATTAATAAAACCGCCTTGAGAATTGCCAAAATAGAGGGGGCTTACCAATGGCACACCCACCAAAAAGAGGACGAATTTTTTTTAGTAATTAAGGGTAAAATATTTATAGATACCAATAAAGATGGTACCATAGAACTCGACGAAATGGAAAGCTACTTAGTCGAAAAGGGATTGCGGCACCGTTCACGTTCTGAAAAACCCGCCTGGGTGCTGTTAGTCGAACCAACTGAAACAAAAACCTTAGGCGAATAAGCACCCCTCATGCCATTCTTTCGACATTTTTTTTCCCGGTTAAGAGCGAAGTGAACTAAGCTCTAAAAATTAGTGGGTATTTTATCGAATCCCGGGTACCGGAATTTCGAGCAGGGCAAAAAATAATTTTGTTTTTCCCTTGACATTTCCTCAAGAATTCCTTTATAATAATAAATAATTAAAAATATGAAACGGCGTTTCAAATATTGAAACGGTCAAAAATTTAGACTTTCTTTTAAAACAAAGAGTCATTCGCCTGAGGAGGTAAAAATGGTCAAAGGCATGATGAACAAGTGTCTGCACATCGATCTGACAAACCGCAAATTTCACTTCGAATCTCCACCACCGGGGCTTTTTGAAGAATTTATCGGTGGAAAAGGAGCAGGATTAAAATTGTTAACGGATAACGGGTTAATCACTCATGATCCCTTTTCAGCGGAAAATCCGCTAATTTTTATTACCGGTCCCTTTACCGGGTCACGAGTGCAAACGTCGGCTCGTTCCACCCTGGTTACCAAGTCACCGCTAACCGGCACATTTCTCGATTCCCATATCGGCGGCCACTTCGGCCCCCAGGTAAAAAGAGCCGGTGTCGATTATATTTTTATCACCGGGAAGAACGATAAACCCGTATATCTTCATATCGAACCGGGACAGGTTTCTTTTGAAGATGCCGGGCAATTTTGGGGGAAAAACAGGTTCGAAACCGAGAAGGAGTTGCGAAAAAAGTACCCGGGTACCCGGATTCTTACCATCGGCACTGCCGGTGAAAAACAGGTAAAATACGCCTGCATCGGCACCGATTACAACCGCCAATTCGGCCGCGGCGGCGCCGGCGCCGTGATGGGTTCAAAAAATCTGAAAGCTGTGGTAGTGGGTGGCAATGAACAACCGGTATTTCTTGATGAACCAGGGTACAAAGAGTTGACCGCCCGGTTGACAAAAGACGTGCTGGCCCATCCCAATCGCGCCTTAAGATACGAGAAGGGAACCTCGATGTGGATGCGCTGGGGACAGGAATTAGGACGATTCTTACCCATCCGCAATTGCCGGGAAGTAGTCGTCGATGATTATGAAAAGATAACCTCTGAAAATTTCAAGAAGGTTCTGAACTGGAAAAATACGGCCTGCTTCGGCTGTGCCATCCTATGTTCCAAGCAGGCCAAATGGCAGGGCTACGAAATGGAAGGCCCGGAGTACGAAACCATTGCCTGGCTGGGATCTAACTGCGGTCTCAATGACCCGGAAGCCATTGCCTTTGCCAATTACCTGGCTGATGATTTCGGGTTGGATACCATATCCACCGGTTCCGTAATCGCTTTTGCCATGGAAGCTTTCGAAAAAGGAATTTTAACCCCAGAAGATACCGGCGGTATCGAGTTGACCTTCGGCAGCAGCGAAGCGGTGCACGAGATGATTAAGAAAATCGCGCACCGTGACGGCATCGGCGATATCCTGGCAGAAGGGACCCGCATCGCCTCGCAAAAAATCGGTAAAGGAAGCGACTATTTTGCCCTGCAGACCGCGGGAATGGAATTATCGGGTGTTAATATAAAGGGGTGCGCCTCCATGGGATTGGCCCTGGCTACTGCCGATTTTGCCAGCCATACCCGTATGTGGTCGGCTTCCGCAGAGATGAACGGGGAATTAACCTTTGAAAATACGCCGAAATATGTCAAGAACGGCCAGGATGAAGTAAATACCCGAAACAGCCTGGTGGTTTGCGATTTTCTTCCCTTCGGATTTGACCGGTTATCCCCCATATTGAAAAAGATGACCGGCTTGAAATTTAGCGCCGAAGATTTACAGCAATTGGGAGAAAAGATATCGAATATTACCCGCATGTACAACATAAAAAACGGCAGGACCAGGAAAGACGACACCCTGCCCCCCAGGTTTCACAAGGAGAAGCACCTCTCCGGAATATTCAAGGATCAGTACCTGACTGAAGAAAAGTTCGCCGAGTGGTGTGACCTGTACTACCAAGAAAGAGGCTGGGACGAAAAGGGCATCCCCACGGAGGAGAAGCTCAGGCAGTTGAAGATAGAGCGATTGTAATGAAAAAAATACCAGCAGCCCCGGGATGTTGGCACGTATTGAAAACCACAGTAGAAGGGTGATATAATGAAACCACAGCTCATTGTTCGGCTGACCGGTAAAACAGCGATGATTTATAAAATGTTGAAATAGGATGAATAGTTCGATTCAAAAGGCTTTTAAAATACTCTCTTTCGTGGCAGCGAACCCGCAAAAGATGAGTCTAAGCGAAATGAGTACGGCTTTATCGATGAACAAAACGACCCTCTTCCGGTTTTTGCAAACCCTCGAATCATTGAACCTGCTTGATAAAAAAAACGGCTCTTATGTTCCGGGTATCAGGTTGTTTGAATTGGGCAGTAAAGTGCCGGTCAAACAACTGATCGTGGGAAAAGCTCATCCATTATTGGTAAAATTAACAGAGAAAGTGAATGAAACGGTCAACTTAGGCGAACTAAACAACCATAAGATTCTCTACCTTGACAAATTCGAAAGTAACCGCAGCCTGCAAATTCAGACCAATATCGGCAGTTATATCTCACTGCACTGTACGGCCTTAGGGAAAGCCGCCCTGTCGATCCTCCCCGAATTCGAAAGAAAGGGTATTATTTCCCGGCTTGTTTTAGAAAAGAGAACAAAAAATACGATCTCAGATCTCCAAAAATTGGTCACCTATATCGAGGAAGTCAAAAAAAGGGGATACAGCTTAGATATAGAAGAATGGGAAGTCGGGCTGCACTGTGTGGCCGTACCCCTGGCTATCCCGGAACTCAATTTCTATGGAGCCATCAGTTTCGCCGGTCCGTCGGTACGTTTTACCTGGGCCAGGATGGCGGAGTTGGCCGATCAATTAAAAGAAACCGTTACCAGGATAAAAAAAGCGATCAGTTTAGGAGGAGACGAATGAAAAAAAACCATCAAACATTCGCAAACCGCACCGCCCACTTAGAACCGGAGGGCGCCTATGAGGTCCTGGCCCGAGCCCAGAAAATGGAGGCTGACGGCCGGGAGATTATCCATTTGGAGATCGGCCAGCCCGATTTCCGGACCTTTCCCAACATCGGCATAGAAGGTATTCGGGCTATTGCTGCCGGTGAAACCCGCTACACACCTTCAGCCGGCATCCCGGCACTTAGAAAAGCGATAGCCGATAGTACCGGCGCCCGCATCGGCATGGAATTTTCTCCCCGCCAGGTGGTAGTTGGCCCGGGCGCGAAACCACTGCTGTTCTTTCCCATGATGGCCCTGCTGGAACCGGGAGATGAAGTTATCTATCCGGACCCCGGTTTCCCCAGCTACCGGGCCATTATCGAAACCATGGGCGCTGTACCGGTTCCCATTCCTTTGAAGGAGGAGAAGGATTTCTCTTTCGATATGGAGGAATTCGGCCGAAAAGTGAACGACCGTACCCGGCTCATTATCATCAATCCCCCATCCAATCCGACCGGCGGCATCATCCCTGGGGCAGATATCCTCACCCTGGCCGAAGCCGCTAAGAAATTCGACTGCTGGGTACTTTCGGACGATATCTATACCCAACTTGTATATACCGATGAGCCGATGAAAAACATCATGACAATACCCGGTATGAAAGAACGGACGATTATTATGGACGGTTTTTCCAAAACCTATGCCATGACCGGATGGCGCCTGGGATACGGCGTGATGCCGGAAGAATTGGCCGATATCGTCGGGCTGTTATTAACCCACTCCGTGGGCTGTACCGCCGCCTTTACACAGGTTGCCGGAATAGAAGCCCTGACCGGCGACCAGGAACAGGTGGCCGCTATCCGCCGCATCTTCCGGTCCAGGCGAGATGTGATAGTAAAGGGGCTTAATGATATCCCCGGAATCACCTGCCGTTTGCCCAAAGGCGCTTTTTATGTTTTCCCCAACATTAAAAGCTTCGGCAAATCCTCCAAAGAGATGGCCAATTACCTATTGGAGGAAGCCGGTGTGGCATTACTGCCCGGTACATCCTTCGGTCCCATGGGGGAAGGTTACCTGCGTCTAACCTTCACGAACTCATCGGAAGCAATCGAAAAGGCCCTGGCGCTTATTAAAGAGGCATTATTCAAACTAAGAAAAAAATAAAAGAAAGGAGGAAAAAAATGGGATTACATTATGATTTTTTAAGTAAAAAAGATATGAAGCAGATGGATGCTTTAAAGGAAACTTACGGCGGTGCCAAAAAAATTTCTAACACCCTCGAAAAAATGCGCCGATATGAAGAACGAAAAAAGGTGGCCGAAGCGAAAGGTTTCGCTGAGATGGTGAGCAAAGCCGAAGAATTTGCGAAGAGTTTTCCCAAGGTTGAAGATTTTATCGAGAAGCACAATATTACGTTCGGCAAACCCGGTGTAGCCACCACCCAGGTTTCCGGTTTTCAGGGGGCGCCTGTAACCCTGCGCTGCATGGAGCGGATGGCCGAAGACGGCGAAATCTTAGTCCCGGCTGAATTTATTTCGGTTATGGCCCTTACCGAAGATTATGTTCTCAACGGTGAATTGTTAACCACCCTGATAATGGCTGAAAACATCATGAAAGCCGAGAAGTTTTGTAACACCAACTTAGTGGGAACGCCGCTCAGCGACGCCACTTATGACCGTTTGGAGAAGGTTACCGGGGAAAAATTCGAGACCTATGTGCCGGAAACGGGAACGCGGGCATTAATCCTGAAAAACATGGGCACGGCTTTCGGCAACTTAGGCGGAGTCGAAGTTGCCAACAACAATCACCTGGTCTACTTAGACGGTATCACCAGGGCCGCATTAAACACCGGGGCGGATTTCTTTCTTAATCCCAGTTGGTCTTCCATCGTAGCCGGTTGTTATTATGCCCGTGACATTAATAATATGAACTTCAAAATATCCATGCTGCTCTCCACCCAGAATGCCATCCAACTGCGCATGCTGTTGAACATCATGAAAGAGTACCTGCGGGAAGACGGCAGCACCGCCATTTACGAGATCAACTTAGGTAACGGCCAATCCCCGGAAATGTTTATCCAGTGCGCGCAAGAACTGGCGGAAAGCGGAATCCCCGGAGTTTCCCTGTCAGCCCATTTGCGCATTAATCCCGATTTAGGCATGGCGGATTTCGATTGGACTGAAAACGCATTCAAAGTTTTAGATTCAGGCACGAATATTACCATCAAGTATGAAAGCGACGGTACATCCCGGCCTTTAGACACCATGGGAACCTACTTTTTACCCAAAGAAGAGCGACTGGCTAATGCCACAGAGATTGGTGACGTTATCTATTACAAATGTGTACGCTGTACGAAAGATGCCAAAACAATCATGCAGCGCGGCCATAAAGCAACTTTTGGTGGAATCGCTTACCGGTAGTAGGCATAAAAAACAGGAGAAAAAATGAAACATAAAATCGCCCTATTGGGTTTCGGAACGGTTGGACAGGGATTATGTGAAATCCTGACCGATAAAAAA
>JAGLQA010000742.1 GCA_023137075.1 Candidatus Aminicenantota bacterium | reverse complement strand
CTTCACGTCAGGAGTGTACAATCATTTTTCTAACCCCCAGGGCGACTAATCCAGCGAAAATAAATAATAGTTCGCAGGCAATAAATATAAAAAGACTCCGGGCAATACCGGAGGTGAAACCATAGGAGTGTAGGCCCACGCCCAACAGGTTCACCCCGAACCAGGCCAAGGATATGGCGATGACTCCCACTATCGAACCGAAGGCCAGGCCTGCTTCTTTAATCCAACCGGCCAGTTTTGAATGGAACAGGAGGGCAGACCATAATAAAATCAATAAGGCGCCGTTTTCCTTGGGATCCCAACCCCAGAAACGGCCCCAACTCTGATCCGCCCAGATACCGCCCAATACCGTGCCTAAGAAGGTAAAAATAATGCCGAAGGCCTGGATCGAATAAACGGCCTGGAATGTATTCTTCAATAAAACTTTCTTTCCGGGAACAAATATCTTCTGTAAAATATAAATGTGGCCGATAAAACCGGACAAGACGATTCCCGCGTAACCTAAAATGATCGTTATTACATGGGAAGCCAGCCAGAAATTAGAATCCAGCACCGCAACCAACATCCCCATGGTGTCGCCTTCCATGGCGTATTTTCCGGCGATCATCAACATAACCAGCCCGGCCAGGCTGCCGGTCAATATGCCGATGTTCCGCTTCTTGAAAAACTCCAGGACCATCCCCAACAGCACGGTTATCAAACCGGTAAATATGAAGGTTTCATACAAATTGGTAACCGGCGGGCGCAGTCTGATATATATGCGGATGAGAACCCCGAAGAGATGAAGAGAAAAACCGGCACAAAGAAGAAAAAAACTAAGACGGTAAAACCATTTTTTAAAAATTAGGAAGGTGAGCAGCAGGAAGAGGGCGGAAAATCCGTAGAAAAATTTCGCCTTGTAAAAGGGATCAATCCGATTGTAAAAAACCTCTGCCGAGAGAGCCTTTGGCCTTATGCTCCCCTCACTTTTGTCACCAATCAACCGGTTGAAGTCCAGCAGTGCCCGGTCGAAGTTCTCCTGGTCATGTTCCCGGTAGGCCCACACAAAATCGCGCATCAATACCAGTTCCCGGTGAACCGGCATACCCCGGCCCTTTACCACCGATGAGGCCAGGTTCCAGGGGTTGAGCCATTTTTCTTCTTCCCCGGATTTCGCTGCCGATGGGATGATGGTTAAGGGCATTTTTCCATATAATTTTGCCCATTTCTCAAGTTGCCCGGAAAGCGCCGCCGCCTCTTTTTCAACCGCCGTCCATTCCCCAGGTTTTTTACCCGGTAAAGAAGGTAAAAGCTGCCATATCTTATCTTTTTTTTCAAGCAGGTCAAAGTAGCTGAGGTACTTTTTCTTTTCAGGTAGTTCAAGGTATTTCCGGGTTTCGCTGTTTTCGATTGAAAAATCGGGGTGGGGCAGGAGAAAATCGAAACCGGCCATCAACTGCCGATATACGTAAATCTTGTTGAAAAGGGCGATAATCTCGTTTTCGATAAAGGATCGCTGATTTTTATCGATCTTAGAAGCGTTGATAGCCAAATCCCGCAATTTTGATTGTCCCTGGCGTAATTGCGAAAAGCTGTAACGGTTCCTGGCCTTTCCCACACGTTTCACACCGATAGAATCGAGCACCTCCGGGTTGGTAACCAGGAAAACCTTATCGTCATAGGAGTCCCGCGGAGTGAAGAGGAGCCGTGCTAACCAGTGGATAGCCGGTTCTTTTTCGAATTTGCTTTGACCGGAAAATTGCTTCAAAATATTCCGGGCAAAGGTATCTAAGGGCTTTACGCGCCCCTCTTCCATAACCGCTAACTTGCTCAAGTGATCCAGTGACGACACCTCGGCTAAAACCGGGGTAGAACCGGCAGAACAAAAAATACCGGCCGCGAGGAGGATAACTGCCGGGAGCAGCTTCTTTTTGTTTTTCGTCTCCCCCTGCCGCGATTTTTTCCGGCGTACCAGGCTCAGGATGAAGTGGATAAGCAGGCCTGCGAATATCCAGAGACTGGCGATATAGGGCAGCAGCCGGCCCACATTGCGCACTACTGCCAGGATGGTATATTCGCTTCCGTTCCGGGCAATGAAATAGGAAGATTGGAAAAATGCCAGGTTCTTGAAACGCAGCGGTTTGTTCATGGATATCAACACATCCCGTTCCAGCCCGCCCCCTGTCTTTATCCTGACCGTACTTTCGTAACTTTTGGGGATATTGGAGTTGGGATAAAATTTTACCCGGAAATCGATCAGGGTCAGGGAAAGGGGCAGGACAATTTTTTTCTTGTCTAACGAGAACAGCAGTACCCGGTTATTAAGCGGTACCATGGCCGGACCCGTATCTTTGCCGTATAACAGCACTGTCCGTTTTCCCGCGGCCTCCGGGTAAATTTCAAAAAGGATACCCGCAGTGTTGTCCGATGCTTCCTTTGCCGGCCGGCTGACTTTCAGGTCCTGTATTCCGGAGATATTAAAAATCCGCCCGGCTGTACCGGCAGCGGGGCCCGTCATGTCTGCACTACAATTTTTATAATATTTCGTTACCTGCAATTCCAGGGCTAAGTCCGGAAAATCGATGGTTTCGCCGCTGTGTAGACCGGCCGTGTCTACCGCATACACATCTGTACTGCCTTTTTCCCATACCGCCAATTCCCACAAATGACGGGAAGTGGACATGCTGCCGGTTTCTCCCTCTTTCAGCATCAGGGTAGACTCCTGGGAGAAATAGAAGGTGAAAAAACCACCGATTAACAGTACCAGGATTCCGGTATGGGTGATAATATTGCCGATATTGGAGAGTTTAAAACCGATCCTGAAAAAGAGAGAGGCGATCAGGTTAACGAACAGTGTAAAGAGCACTAAAACAGTGCCTGGGAAGGGGATAAAACCAAAGACAAAAAAGAACCAGGAGTGGAAGAATTTCTGTTGGGCCAGGTACAAGCCGTGTTCCGCCTGGTAAACCGTACCCCATACCACTAATAGCGTTAAAACCAGCAAGCAGATGACCGTCAGTTTGAGAGAAGCGATTGTTTTTAATATTCCGGTCATTCTATCGAGAGATGATTGTTTTGTTTGATTCATGATCGGTTAGTTTTCTCTTTTCAACCTGAAGGATTGGCTGAGAGATTTGAATTTTTTTCTGTTTATTACCAGTTGGGATTTCTTTCCCGTCATCTTTATGAAGATCGAAGACTCCCGGAAAGTAATGATAGTGACCAGGATTGATTGCTCTTCCGGGCCGTGGGTCATACCGGTAAAATCGTATAAAACCGCGGGGAAATCCCCTTTTGTGCGAAAATCTTCCCCGGTTGCCAGGAATTTTTCCAGTTCGTCACTGCCGGGTTCCATTTTCGCGTTGATCTGCTCCAACCAACGGATCACATTGGCGCGGATACCCCCGGCCGCTCCTTTCAGGGGTATAATGGTACATTGGGATTCCCTGTACTGAGATTTTATGGAAAAGGCAGTTAGGCGCATGCCCGTGGTCGTCCGGATTTCGTCCCATCCCTGCGGCGTGTCCCATAGAAATTGCGCCTGTCCGGACACGGCCTGGGAGGATTCTTTTTTTTTGTACTTCCGCACCTCCGGGCCTTTATCGCAGCAGATGCAGAACAATAATAGCAGCATAGAGGAAAATACGAGTAATTTTTTCATTTTTTTAATCATTTCTTTTGGAAACCCTGTCCCGGAAATATGGACCCGGGGAATATCTATGTGCCCGGATTGGGCACAATTCGATTACCCGGCGTCTCCCCGGCGGCCCATAATTCAAGTGGGAAAAGTTTACTTCCCTTTATGCGTTACCTGCCGCCCGGGGGGGGCGTCCGGATAATACTGCGCTGACAGCGCTTATTTTTTCCTGTAGGTGTGATCGATTTGTTTTAAAGCTTCCTGGTAATTAAACTTACCCGCATGTTCGGAACCGTCATGGCAGCCGGTGCAGGTTTCTTCTTTAATATCGATTAAACCGTTTTGCAAAGCCAGCTCTCTTTTTTTCATGTATGAAATTTTCTTATAAACAGAACCGGGTCCGTGGCATGATTCGCACTGCACGCCTTCGAAGTTGGCCGCGTTGGGGTCATCGATTTTGTAACCACCCTTGTTGAAAGCAGTGGTGTGGCAGCCCAAGCATTCCGGGTTCTTTTCTTCGCCCTTTGCCTTTATGCCTTCAAAGGCTTTTGAGTGTTTTTTTGATAACCAGGTTTCATAGACATTACCTTTCCGTTCGCCTTTGTGGCATCCCTTGCATCTTTTTAAACCGACATAGGTATAATCCCCGGCGTAAGCTAAGGAAAGGATAAACATTAACGCGATTGCCAATACGATCAATTTTTTCATTGCTACCTCCTGATTAGCTATTGTATTATATTGAGGTAATAAATATAAACTATTTTTTTTAAAATGTCAATTTAAAAAAAATCCGTGTCGATAACTCTTATCCGGGCGGCCGCAAAAAAACGGATATTTCGTAACATAAAGCGTATCAATCGTAGGGGCACGGCGTACCGTGCCCGCAACCTACCCGGTTTTATTCCAATACTACCGTCGGTAAGGGATTATCGATTTAATAAAGATATCGCTGCAGATATTGAGTTTTTTTTAATCGATGCCCAGTATGTCATCTTTGAAACCTTTGCCTGGTCCGGGTTTAGGGCCGATCCAACTGGCAAATAACGCATCGGCAAAGGCTTTTCCTTCTATATTCCCAATAACCTTGCCTTTGACTTTTACTTCAGTTCCCTTTCCCGGGATATAGGTGAAAACAACCCGGTCTTTATCTTTCACATTTTCCATGTAGGAACAAAGGATATCGAACTTTTTCTTCAAGTCCGCGGATGCGCCGGGTGTATTGTCTTCAAGACCATCCATCCAGGCGTCATTGAGCTGGCCCTTTTTTACGCTGCGCAAAAAGTGCATCACGATGTGTCTCATAGTATCCGAACCGAGGATCTTTTTCGCGTTTTTTTCTTTTGTCGGCAGATAGAGTCCGGCCACGTATACTTTAAAGATTATCTTTTTACGCAGGGCCATACCGTTCAGGACCAGTTTCTGCCCTTCAACTTCGATGCTGTCGGGCATATCAACGCCTTTTAAGGTTCCCGCCTGAAGTGAAACCGCGGGGCATACCAATAATGCCGCCATAACAATTAATAAAATTTTTCTTATCACGTTACCTCCTTGTTAATAACCTACTATATTACGAAGCAAATTAATTGTCAAGCCCCACAAATTCGAAATATGGGACCGGTTATGTGATTGCAAAATTCAGGAAGTTATGATATAAATTCAATCGGAAGGAAGCATGATAGACCGGGTCATTTTAATCGTCTTAGACAGTGTAGGCGCCGGGGCAATGCCCGACGCAGCCCGCTATGGCGACACGGGCGCCAATACCCTCGGCAATATTGCCCGGGCAGTGGGCGGCTTGAATCTTCCCAACCTCCAGGCCTTCGGGTTGGGAAATATTATCCCCATCGCGGGAATTCCACCTGCCGCACGCCCCCTGGCCTCTTACGGGAAGATGAAGGAAGCGTCACCGGGGAAAGATACCATGGCCGGTCACTGGGAATTGATGGGCATCATCCTCGACAAAGCGTTTCCCACCTTTCCCGGCGGGTTCGGCAAGGAGATCATAGACGAATTTTTGAAAGCAGCCGGGGTAGGGGGTATCTTAGGCAATAAGATAGCCTCCGGTACCGTCATCATACAGGAATTGGGAGAAGAGCATATCAAAACCGGTTTTCCCATTGTCTACACCTCGGCTGACAGTGTGTTCCAGGTTGCCGCCCACGAAGATGTGATTCCGGTTGAGAGGTTGTACTGCATATGTGAAAAAACCCGGAAAATTTGTGATAAGCACCTTGTGGGCCGGGTGATTGCCCGTCCTTTTGTCGATGAAAATGGTAAATTCGTGCGCACCAAAAACCGCAAGGATTTTTCCATGAAACCGCCTGCCGACACCGCTCTCGATCTATTAAAAAGGAGTAATTATCCCGTTGTCGGCATCGGGAAAATCGAAGATATTTTTACCGGCCGCGGTATTACCCGGGCCATTCACACAAAGGACAACGATTCCGGTATGAAATGTTTGCATGAGGAATTGGCAATCACCCCTAAGGGGCTTATATTTATTAATTTAGTCGATTTCGACATGGTGTACGGCCACCGCAACAATGTCGAAGGATATGCCCGGGCGCTCAGGAATTTTGATTCCTTTTTGCCCGTTTTGCTATCGGAAATAAAGCCCGGTGACCTTCTCATTATAACGGCCGATCACGGCTGCGATCCGACTCACCCGGGAACCGATCATACCCGGGAGTATGTGCCCCTCCTGGTATTCAACCGGGATATCCCACCCCGCAACCTGCAAACCCGGCACACCTTTGCCGATGTAGGGACCACCATCCTGGACCTGTTTGCCGTGCCTCATTCTCTGCCCGGTAAAAACCTGATTTGACTTTAATCAGAATAACTCATCCTCTGCGAGGCATTCTCACTCCGGGTTCGCCGCTCAGGGGAAGGACGACACGCCTGCCATGCCAATATCTATTATATGTATGATTTTAAGAAATAGTGACGCATCTCTGGGTGTAGGACCGGCGGAGTTGAATTTTTTTCTCATAGGGTGTATGCTTGGTAAATACAGGAGGTATTCATGAAAACCATCGGTTTGATCGGCGGCATGACCTGCGAATCTTCGGCCGAATACTACCGTTTTATCAACGAAATCACCCGGGAAAAATTGGGCGGCATCCATTCCGCCAGAAGTGTCATGCTCTCCGTGGATTTCGCTGAAATCGAAGACATGATGGAAGCGGGAAAATGGGAAAAAATCCTGGAAATCCTGGTAGACGCGGCCCGCCTTGTGGAAAAAGCGGGCGCCGATTTTTTAGTTATCTGCACCAACACCATGCACAAGCTGGCCGATCACATCCGGGAACAGATCGATATCCCCATCCTGAATATTATCGATGAAACGGCAGCGCAGATCAAAGCGCAAGGTATCCACAGGATCGGGCTTTTGGGAACCCGTTTCACCATGGAGGAGGATTTTTACAAAGGCAGGCTGAGGGGAAAACACGGGTTGGAGGTGTTAATGCCATCTCCCGAAGATGTGCAAACCATTCATCGCATCATCGTGGATGAATTATCCATCGGTAAGATAAAAAAAGTCTCCAAAGAGAAATATTGGCGCATTATCGATAAGTTAGTCGGCCAGGGAGCCGCCGGCATCATCTTAGGATGTACGGAGA
>JAGLQA010000741.1 GCA_023137075.1 Candidatus Aminicenantota bacterium | reverse complement strand
ATCGAAAACGTTTTACGCATTGCGGAAAAAGAACGCTCCGGGAATGTTGACCTATACGAATATACCAGCCTGATCAACCGGAACTATTCCTTTGAAGATAAAAAGAAGCTGGTAGAAATGCTCTGGGAAATCATCTATGCAGACGGTATACTTGACCGGTACGAAGATCATTTAGTACACAAACTCGCCGGCCTGCTTCATCTAACCCAGGAAGACCTAATCGAAGCCAAACTGAAAAAGAAACCTGCAGGTTACACCGGACGTTAACCGTATTCCCGATGGTAAATTCCCCGGGAAAAGGATTAAAAAAAAAGTAAATTTTAATTTGACACATTTATGTAATTCTGCTAATATTGGATTTAAAATCAATAAAATCATGTGACTACTGGAGGTTATTATGATAAAAGGAAAATACCTTTTTACTTCGGAATCTGTGACTGAAGGACATCCTGACAAAGTATGCGACCAGATATCGGATGCTATTTTAGATGCCTGCCTTAAACAGGATCCCATGTCGAGAGTTGCAGTCGAATCCTTGATTAAAACCGGGGTTGTTATCGTTGCCGGCGAATTAACTACAAAGGGTTACGTCAACATCCCCATAATCGTCAGAGAGACCTTAAAAGAGATCGGTTATACCAAATCTAAGTATGGTATCGAGCAGGAAACCTGTGCCGTACTGGTACACCTCGAAGAACAATCTCCCGATATTTCGAGAGGAGTAACCGCGGGTGAAGGCCAATTCAAAGAACAGGGAGCCGGCGACCAGGGCATGATGTTCGGTTATGCCACAAATGAAACCGAAAATTATATGCCGCTGGCAATCGATCTGGCTCACAAGCTGACAATGAGACAGGCCCAGGTCCGGAAAGAAAATATCATCCCCTATCTTGGCCCTGACGGAAAATCCCAGGTTACGGTAGAATATGTCGATAGCAAACCCCAAAAAGTAACAACCGTGGTTGTTTCCAATCAGCACGATGCCGGTTACTCTCACGATGAAATAGAAGCCGATATCATCGAAAAAGTCATAAAACCGGTGTGCGGTAAATGGCTAACCCCGGACACCAAATTTTACGTTAATCCCACCGGTTCCTTCGTCGTTGGCGGTCCCCAGGCGGATGCCGGGTTAACCGGGAGAAAGATCATTGTCGACACCTATGGTGGAATGGGAAGACACGGCGGTGGCTGCTTCTCGGGAAAAGATCCGTCAAAAGTCGACCGCTCCGCTGCTTACGCAGCCCGTTACATCGCCAAAAACTTAGTGGCTGCGGGATTGGCTGATAAATGCGAAGTACAGCTTGCATACGCCATCGGGGTGGCAGAACCTGTATCCGTCAATGTAACCTTCTTCGGAACCGGCAATGTTAGCGAAGAAAAAACCGTTGAATTGATAAAGAAAGTATTCCCGCTGAAACCCGCCGATATCCTGAAGGAATTAAATCTTAGAAGACCAATTTATAGAGAAACAGCCTCCTACGGTCATTTCGGCAGAGATACCTTCCCCTGGGAAAAACTTGATAAGGTTGACGAGCTAAAAAAATTGATCGCAAAATAGCCCCGCTTTTTATTTCCGAGGAAAAAAATCGGGCTGCCTGCTCAATAATCGCACAGCCGGAATGTTTGGATGAATAAAAATAAAATTCTAATTGCTGATGATGAGGTTGATATCAGGGAACTTCTAGGAGATTTCCTGGGAAGTGAAGGTTATGAGTGCATTCTTGCTGGCGATGCCTTCGAAGCTTTAGAGAAGTTCAAAGCCGACCCCGATATCGACCTGGTCATGTCCGATATCCGCATGCCCGGTAAAACAGGGCTTGAGCTATTAGGGGAAATCAAAGAAATCGATAACAATGCCATTGTTGTCATGATTTCCGCGATAAAGGACATAGCGTCTGCAATTTCCGCAATGTCCAAAGGCGCATACGATTATGTCACCAAACCCTTTAAGCTAACGGAAGTTTCGCAAATTGCCCGGAAAGCCATTGAAAAGAGGAGGCTTATCCTGGAAGTCCAGGAGTACCAGAGAAACCTCGAAAGGATGGTAGCGGAACGAACCGCGGAATTACACAAAGCCAATACGAAATTAAACGAGACGAACATACAACTGAATAATGCGTTGAAAGAATTAGATGAGACCTATAACTTTACCTTAAGAGCCTTAGTTACAGCCCTCGACATGCGAGACGCGGAAATCCAGGGGCATTCCTGGCGTGTGGTAAAATATACGATGGAAATCGCCGGGATATTGGGCATAAAAGACAAAAAAGAGTTGAAAGTCCTGGAATACGGTGCGTTACTCCATGATATCGGGAAAATCGGGATATCCGACGCGATACTCAACAAAAAAGGTCAACTATCACCTGAAGAGTGGAAAGAAATGAAAAAACATCCGGTCATCGGTTATAGGGTTCTAAATAAGATTAAATTCTTAGAAGATGCCTCCCAGGTCGTACTTCACCATCATGAACACTACGATGGCACCGGCTATCCTACCCGGTTAGTAGGTGACGAAATACCTTTAGGTTCACGGATATTCTCGGTAGCCGATATGTTGGATGCCATTACCTCCGAAAGACCCTACCGGAAGGCCATGAGTTTCGAAATCGCCTCCAGGGAATTAAAACGGAATTCGGGGAAACAATTTGACCCGGATGTTGTCAAAGCATTTTACTCCGTTAAATTGAGTTATTGGAAGGATATAAAAAAAGTAACGGATCGGGATTCCGACTCCTGGGAGATTCCCGATTTAGAATTTTAGATACAGGGCATAAACAAGGGCATCTTCATTAGGTGAATTAAAGTAATTTTTCCGGCAATCTATCTTCTCGAACCGGTATTTCTTATAAAATTTTTCTGCCGCCCTATTCGATTTCCTTACTTCTAAAAATATCTCCCCTACTCTCTTTCGGGCAGCTATTTCCAGCAAAAAATCCATCATTTTCGAGCCGATTCCCCTCCGGGTGTAATCCTCGTGCACGGCTATATTATGAAGCTCAATCGTCTCTTCGATGAGCCAGAAAATGATGTATCCCAGGATTTTTCCCGAATCCTCGGCTGTATAAAAATACGAAATATCATGGAAAAGCTCAGCGGAGAAATAGTGCTTTTTCCAGGGATTTGAAAATTGAGCCTGTTCGATACGGTTAATCGCTTCGATATCATCGATTCTTGCTTTTCTTAATTTTATTTCTATTTTTTTTCTCCGATTCCGGGAAATTCTGTTCCGCATCCGGTTTGCGAATATAAAAGGGCATTAATCGCTGCAAATCCATTATCACATTTTCGGATAGATACTCATGATACGTCATTTTACAGATTTCCGGGGCCAGGAACGAAGAACGGCACAGTATGCTTCCCCGGTTAAAATTCGCAGTGATAACCTTGTGGTGAGCCTCGGCGCCACTGCCGGTGAAATATACCCCGTCCCTGTGAAAGGCGGACAACTTTCCCCCCACATCATTAATATGAACCAGGCATGGAGAAATAACCTCTTTCAGGGTATGCCGGGAAATATCGTAACCGGCCAGGTAAACCTCATCCCTTTTCGCATCGATCAAGGGGATGATTAACATATCTTCACTCATTTTTATATATTTGTAAGCCAGGGCCTGCAAAACCACCACAGGAACCACAGGTTTGCCGCGGGGAAAAATTATTCCTTTTAGCGCCGATAAACCAACCCGGATACCGGTAAAAAGCCCGGGGCCGGTGGCTATCCCAAACACATCTATATCATTCAATTTTAATCCCGATTCTTTTAAAAGGAATTTGATGGATGGGATAAGAGCAGCGGATAAACGGTTATGGGATGTGAAATTATATTCAAATAGGATTTCCTCTCCCTTTGATATGGAAATGGATGTAAACTTCGAAGTCGTATCTAAGGCAAGAATATGTGTCACAGCGTTTTTTTCATTACGATCTCGGTACCATTTTCAGAAGGAAAAAATTTAACACTGTCCATGTAGCTTTTCATTATGAGAATGCCCCTGCCGTGGAACGCCAGCAGATCATTTTCGGCAAGTTTTTTGTTGATTTCGTCAAAATCGACTTTTTCCCGGTTCTCATCCCGCACGCTCAACCGGAGAAAGGATTTACTCCAATAAAAATTGACATAGACACGCTTATTCGAATCGGATTTGTTCCCATGGACAATCGCATTATTGATAACCTCTCTGAGGGACATCTCTACTTTAAAAAAATCATCATCTCCCAGGTTCAGTACATTTCGCAGGTAACCGAAAACCAGCACACAGAACTCGGTGAATTTGAGATCGCTTATAAAATCCAGCGATATATGATCCGTTTTCTTTCCAGTTTTCATTTGTAAATTATATCAGAAAATCTTCTTTTTTCAAAATTCAATATTATTTCCCATTTTCCACTTTGCGAAATTTTCGAGAGACAGGCAAGTTCCCGGTTGATTATTGACAATTACCAGGTTTTTTTATATAGTAAATTTTAAATTATGAATATTAGGTCAATCATGATTATTATAAAATTGTCACAAACAGGAGGATCATATGCAGGATAACAGCAATAAAATTAACAGCGAATTGAGCCGGCGGGATTTTCTTAAAAAGAGCGCCGCGGTCGGACTAAGTGTATCGGTTACCGGTTTAGGTTGTACAAACAAACGAAAGATAACGACTACCCCCGGGGTAAAAACGGCCCCACCTATAGATCCGGTCCGGGTGGGCTTTGTCGGGGTCGGCGGTATGGGATCTGCCCACTGCCGCAACCTGCTTAATATCGAAGGTGTCGAGATTCGCGCAGTGTGTGACATCGTACCGGAGAAAGTAGAGCGTATCCGGAACTGGGTCGTAAATGCCGGTTTTGCCAAACCTGAAGGTTACTCTAAGGGCGAATGGGATTTTAAACGGTTGTGCCGGCAGACTGACCTTGACTTAGTGATAACCGCTACGCCCTGGCGCTGGCATGTACCCGTTTGTGTGGCCGCCATGGAAGAGGATAAACATGCGGCTACCGAGGTGCCTGCCGCGGTTACCGTGGATGAGTGCTGGCAATTGGTGGAGACCGCTGAGAAGACCGGGAAATACTGCATGATGCTGGAAAATTGCTGCTACGGCAAGGCCGAACTGACTGTACTGCACATGGTAAGGCAAGGAATGCTGGGTGAAATTATTCACGGCGAAGCCGGGTACCTGCATGATCTGCGGGCGTTGAAATTCAGCAGCGAAGGTGAGGGCCTCTGGCGCACGGCTCATTCGATAAAACGCAACGGTAACCTCTATCCCACACATGGATTGGGACCCGTGGCAGAATGCATGAATATTAACCGGGGTAACCTTTTCGACTTTTTAGTATCCATGAGCAGCAAATCACGGGGATTAACCCTCTTTGCCGAAGAAAAATTCGGCAAGGACAGCCCGCAGGCCAGGCAGAAGTATGCCTTAGGTGATGTGAATGTCAGCCTGATCCGCTGTGCCAACGGGGAAACTATTACTCTCTACCATGATTGCAACCTGCCCCGGCCTTACAGCCGCATCAACTTAGTCCAGGGAACGAAGGGAATTTTCATGGGCTACCCGGACCGCATCTACATCGAAGGGAAAAGTGAAAAGTATGACCGCTGGGAACCCTTTGAGAAGTATTACAAAGAGTATGAACACCCCTTATGGAAGCTGAAAGGTGAGAGCGCCAAAGATGCCGGTCACGGCGGCATGGATTACATAGAGGATTTCCGTTTGATCGACGCACTGCGTAAGGGCAGGCTGCCGGATATGGATGTGTATGATGCGGCGGCCTGGAGCGTGGTGTCGGAGTTGAGTGAGCGGTCCGCAGCCAACCGCAGCCGGCCCGTCGATTTCCCGGATTTTACCCGCGGCCAATGGAAGACCAACCAGCCCATACATGTCGTCGATTTCTAAAATCCCAAATTCCAAAATAGAGATAACAGCTATATTACAGGTTACAATATTCAACATTACAAAGAAATCTTCCCGATTTTTCGCAGCCTAAAAGATCAAATATATAATCAACAGGATAACGTAGTGGGTCAGCAAAATGGTTCTGATGTTCCCGATAAAACCGATCAAATCGCCGATTTTTTCAACCAATTCCGGTTTGCGGTATTGTTTAAAATCGATGCCTGTCTGCCGGCTCAGGAGCTCTCCTTTACGTTCGGTTTTTTTGCCCATTAGATTTCTCCAATATTAAATTTTACATTAAGAAAAGAGTAAATGTTAACTTCGCACAAAAGGGAGTTATTGTCAATATTTTGTTAAGGTTGAATACCCAGGTAACACTTTATAAATTAGGGCGAAAAAAATCGAGAGTTATATTATAATTGTATCTCAGTTCACGCTGTTAAACAGAAAAACAAGGAGTCGAAAATGAGACAGAAAATTATTAGTGGTATCATTACTATTTTTATGACGGGTTTCCTCGCTTTTTCCCAGGATATTAAAATGGTGGTGGTGAAAGAAAAATGGCAGGTTATCCCGCTTTTTGCCGTAACCGATACGGGCGAAGCGGTCACCAACCTGAAAAAAACCGATATCGAATTCTTATTAAACGGGCAAAACACCCGGGAGTTCTTACTTTTAAAAAAGACATTTACCCGGTCTGCGGGTAAAAACCGGGGACAGGAGGTTTATTCGGAAGCCCCGGGTTTAAAGAGAGGGAAAGTGATTATCCTGCTGTTCGATACCCTGTTTGCCAATAAGAAAGCCCTCGGTGGTTTTGCGGATATTGCCCGGAAGATCGTACTGCGGACAAATGATAATATAAAATATTTGGTTGTTACCACCGACAGTTCCGATGTCTCGATTTCAACCGCCATTCCCCTGAAGAACAAAAACTATATCCTGAATAAGATACGGGATAAGGTAGTAAGCGGAGCGCGTTCTATGTACAACCCGGATGCCAGGATCAAACTCTTTTCTCAAACCTTCAATTATCTCTATGAACCGGTGAAACGGATCAATGCCAACATATTCATGTATATTTTTTCAACCGGGATTCCGAAGGGGGATTGGAGGGATTTCAAGGATATGGCTGCTTTGTACATCGAACATATCAACGGGGTGGTGTTCTTCATT
>JAGLQA010000740.1 GCA_023137075.1 Candidatus Aminicenantota bacterium | reverse complement strand
CAAACGTTTTTATTGACAGATTGAGGGTTCCGAAATATTTTTTCATTGCCCCAATAAGGAAACCAACTTGACCCACAAATTACTTTATAGAACCAAATTTATGGTTTTTATTATTTTTTTATGATAAAATCTCGGTATGGCTGATGAAATTTTAGAAATAAAAAAACTAAACAAATCCTACGATGATATTACGGCTCTAAGTGATTTTTCCATCTCCTTAAAAAAAGGCGAAATCTTAGGGCTCTTAGGACCCAATGGGGCGGGCAAAACCACGTTAATATCTATCCTATCGGGCACTGTCAAAGATTTCACCGGTTCCGTAACCTTTAAAGGAAAAAATCTCTTTTCGAACCGGAAACTCAAAAACCACCTTGGCATCGTTCCCCAGGATATGGCTTTTTACGAGGAATTGAACGCGGTGGACAACCTGCTCTTCTGGGGCGGGCTGTACGATATCCCGTCGGGAAAGCTCAAGAAAAGAGCAGCCGAGCTGCTGGAAATCATGGAATTAAAGGAACGAGCCAAAGAACCTATTAAGAATTTTTCCGGTGGAATGAAAAGGAGGCTCAACGTTGCTATCGGTTTGATCCACGAACCGGAATTGCTGCTCTTAGATGAACCGACCGTGGGAATCGATGTGCATGCCAAAGTCAAGCTTCTCGAAATTATCCGGAACGTGGGCGAAAAGGGCACCTCTATTATTTTTACCACCCACCAGTTAATGGAAGCGGAAGAGATTTGCTCCCGCATCGTCATCATGGACAAGGGCGCGATACTGGCTAACGGAACCCTCGATGAACTGATCAAAATCGTGGGGGAAAAAGAACTGGTCGATATCGCGGGAGACTTCCCGGCCCACCGGATAGCGGAAATTCTAAAAAAAATAAAAGACGTCGATATCCTCTCGGTCACCGATAACCTGGCTAACCTGACTCTCGACAATACGGACAGAATCCCTTCCCTTTTAGAGTTGTTCTTTAAAAACGATATAAAGGTGTCGGACCTGAAAATAAAATCACCAAACTTAGAAACCGTATTTCTTAAATTAACGGGAAGGAGCTTGAGAGATTGAAACGAATCCTGCTGATTTTTAAAAAAGATTTAAAGAAAAGAGCCAAATCCCCTTACGCGGTGCTGATACTACTTTTCATTCCCTTTGTGATGACCTCGATCTTAGGATTGGTATTCTCTCCCTCGGGAGATGAGAACACGTTTCCCAAAATAAAAGTACTGGTTGTAGATAAAGATAAAAACATTGCCTCCAAATTTCTCATCCAGGCTTTTGAGAACCCGCAGATGAAAGACATGTTCCGCATATCCATCGTCGATGAAACAGAGGGGAAAAAACAAATATCAAAGGGTAAAGCTTCGGCCCTGTTGATCATTCCCGAAAATTTTTCCGATAACATTCTTAAAAACAAAAAATCCGAATTCCAATTGATAAAGAACCCGTCGGAACGCTTTCTACCTGTAATAGTCGAAGAGTTCATGAATACCTTTGCCGTTATCGTGTCGGGTTTTGTCCAGGTCTTCGCCGAAGAAATACAAGGCATTCGCCTTTTGACCGAAATGCAATTTAAAGATATTTCAATAGCCGAAATAACCCCCTTCTTAGAAAAGAGCAAACAAAAGATAATCACGCTGCAAGACTACTTAGATCCCCCTTTGATTAAGCTGAAAGAAGAGATGAAGGAAAAAGAAAAAAAAGAGCAGAAACAACCGGGATTCAATATTTTCGCCTTTGTGCTGCCGGCAATCTCGATCATGTTCCTGTTATTTATCATCGAAATCTTTCTCCGGGATATTCTCACCGAAAGAGAAAAGGGCACACTGCAGCGTATTTTGTTTTCTTCCATCCGGCCGGTGGAGTACATCCTGGCAAAGATTCTCAGCGGCTGGCTAATGGGCATAATGGCCTACCTGATCATCGTCGCGGCAGGGATATTAATATTCGATATTTCCTGGGGCAATTATTTGTACCTGTTCGGCTTTATAGCGGTTACCTGCTTCTGGATCGCCGGCTTTTTCGCCCTGCTGAATTCCTTCTTCAAGAACAGGAACCAGGCCGGAGCCATTACCGCTCCCATCGTTATCATTTTCAGCGCCTTTGGCGGTTCCATGGTACAGGTCAGCCAGATGCCCGAAGCCTTTCAGACAGTATCCCGATTCACCCTCAATTACTGGTTCATCACAGGCGTCGAAAAAATCACGAAGGGAAATTTCCCGGCCCTACCCTTTCTTATCATATCCGTAACCGGCACCGTGTTATTTATCCTTTCGATCATATTCTTAAAAAAGAAGATACGGGTTTAGGGAGCAGAGCATGAGACAAATACTACACCTTGCGTTCATCGACATAAAGATCATGGTGCGGGACAAATTGTACCTGTTCTGGATACTTATATTTCCCCTGTTTTTTATCATCATTTTCGGGAATATATATAAAAACAACGATACCGATACGAAGGCATCGCTTACCGTTTTAAACAAAGACCGGGGCCAATGGGGCTCCTATTTTATCGAGAAGATCAAAGCTCCCCGCATCGACCTGAAAATCGTCGAAGAGGAACCGGAAGAGTACTTCCGCATGTTGATCATCCCGGAAGATTTTTCACAAAAAATCACGGAGAAAAAATCCCGGGAACTTGTTTTAAAAAAGGAGAGCAGCGCCAGCATGGAAGCGGCGGCCCAGGTGGAAACGAAGATCATCCAGGCTATTGCCAAAGTAATAACCGAATTGATACTTCATCCCGACACCGGCACGTTTTTTGAAGAGAAAAGAGAATTTGAAAGTATTATCGAGATCAAATCCGGGTTCCCGGAAGGCGCCATCTTGAAGATACCCTCCGGTCTTGATCACACCATTCCCGGCACATTGGTCCAATTCCTGGTCATGATGGTCTTGATCTACGGCGGTATCACTGTAATGGAAGACCGGCAGAGAGGCATTCTCTCCCGGGTTCTGTTCTCCTCGGTGTCGATTCCCCAATTGTGGTGCGGCAAATTTATCGGCCGCCTGTTTATGGGAATCATCCAGGCCCTGATCCTGCTGGTTACCGGGAAAATCTTTTTCAGTATGAATCTAGGCAATATTTTTCTCACCGCGTTGAATGTGCTCTTTTTTTCCATGGCCATCGCGTCCTTAGGCATCCTGATCGGCTCTATCTTCCGTAAAGAGGACCTGATAGTCGGCATTGCGATCCTTTTTTCCATTCTTTTTGCCGGGTTAGGCGGCTGCTGGTGGCCCATCGAGATCGTTTCCGAGACCATGAGGAAAGTGGCAATGATCGCGCCATCTTACTGGGCCATGGATTCGTTTCACCAGATCATTTTTTTCAAAAAGGGCCTGACTGATCTGCTGCTCAATTTTTCCGTTCTGCTCGGTTATACCCTGGTTTTCTCCCTTATCTCCTTCAAATTCTTCAAAATCAAGGAATAGCAAGCTTCTTTCACATTTCAAGGTTATTACGTATTAAAATCAAGATGAATATATTATTAAAAACTTCCAAAATTAGAATTGCTGCTCGATAAGCGGAAAAGAATTAATCGATCTTCAGTTTTGTTTTCAACTCCAGGGGTAAGGCATGCTTATTTATCATAATATTAATGGTGTGCAGGCGGAAATAGGACCTGGATATATAATCATATCCTTTGTGATGCCGATCAGTGCCCCAGGAGTTCTTGACTAAATAAAATTTGGTCCCTGTCTGGTCTTTGGCAATGCCGACAATATGCATTAAATGGTCGTCGGTAGTGTTGAAGTTTTCAAAACTCTTCTGCCTGATCTCCTGGGTGATTTCTTTTTCCCGGACCGGTTTGTTGAATTTCTTTTTGCGGTCCGCCTTTGTCTGGTCTTCCCAATCTTCTAAGGGCACAATCGCGTAGTCCGGGCTGTCGTATGTGGTGAGACTCTCCTTACCCCGCGGTGAGAAACCTTTATCACTGACATCCGCATCCCAGGCCACGGTATAGCCCTTTTCAACGGCATCATCGGTGGTTTTTTCCAGGACATCGATGGGGACATTATAGTAGTCGGAATTAAACGACCAGTTGTCCGGCAATTCAAGCCGGCACTTTTCATAGAAAGGATAGTGAGTATAAGAGGTAATCTCGATATAGTCGTCTAAATCCAATTGCAGGTAGTCGCTTACGAAACTCCGGGGTGTATAGGTCTTTCCCTGGTAGCTGAAGCTTTCGGGAGACTTGCCTAAGTATACGTCTAAAACGGCTTCGAAGGCATCCATCCATCTCGGGGTTAGGCGCCTGCCCCTTCGTTTCAGTACGCCGTCGAGCACACCTCTTAGGACAGAAGACATTTCTCCGTGATTGTGTCTTTTTTCATCTATATTCATTCCCGGGTAAACCTCTTCCGGCAAAATACCATGGCGCCTGATCCGGTCTGTGACATCGTGGAACTGACCGCCCGGACCGAAATTGGCATGGCCGTGCAGCCGGACATAACTCAACGCTTTTTGGGGATAAGTATGCCTGACAACGAACATCTCAGAAAGATCGATCTCCTCTTTGCCTTTCCTCAAAAGCTCCGACTCGAGAAAAGAGATAGCGGAAAAGACCCAGCAGGTGCCGCTGCGCGCCTGGTTTTTTACCGGAGTACGTTTCAGTTCTTTCACGATGGTAAACACATAAGCCGGTTTCTCTTTTGTACTTTTCTTTTTTGCCATACCGCTTAAGGGTAAGAGAGCAAAAATTAGGAAAAAAACAATTAATTTTTTTCGTTTTTTATATGTCATATTAACTCCTTAATTATAAATCTAAAACTTCGCGGCTACCGATACGCCGCGGATAGAATTTTCGCAGCCAGAAATTAATCCTGCCTCTATTGGAATCCATTCGTTTATTACCGCTGTAACCGTGGCGGTCCCCGGGATAGAGCATCAACTCAAGAGATTTCCCGGCATTGAGAACTTTCTCAACAAACCGGATAGTATTCTGCATGTGAACATTATCGTCCATAGTGCCGTGCGTGATGCGGATGCTGCCGCAGCAGTAACCGTCGATATGGGACAACACGGAGGAATCTTTGTAACCTTCGGGATTATCCTCCGGTGTGTCCATGTATCTCTCGGTGTAGACCGAATCATACAGTCTCCAATCGATAACCGAAGACCCGGCAACACCGAATTTAAAGTAACCGGGCGCTTTAGTCAGGGCCAGGGCCGTCACATAACCACCGTAACTGCCGCCTGTTATCCCGATTTTCTCGCTGTCAATAAAAGGAAGAGTCCGTAAATATTTAACAGCCTGGATATAATCGTGCATCTCCCATTTACCTAAACAGCGATGCATCAAATTCATCCCTTTTTTGCCGAAATGGCCCGAACCCCGGTGGTCTACGGAAAAAACGATGATATCCTGCTGGGCCAGGAAAAAGTTTGAAAGCCGGGGATAGGTGTTCCTGACCGAGGCGGCACCCGGGCCACCGTATACCGTGACTACGACGGGGTATTTGCGGTTTTCATCAAAACCCGGGGGCAGGAGCCACAGGGCGGGCAGCTTATAACCATCGCCGGTTGTAATCCGGAACAATTCCACCTTTGCCAGGTCATACTCTTTAAGCACCGGCGTAGCGCTATCGGTAATTTTTCGGATCAGCCTGCCGGTGTTATCCCGGAGCTCAAGCCGGGTCGGCGTATTGACCGATGAGTAGTTGTCGATGAAATATTCCCCGGTAGGAGAAGCCGTCACCCGGTGGGAACCTTTATTTACTGTTATTTTAATGATCTTTTCTCCCATATAGTCGGTTTTATAATAATCGGTTTCTGTGGAATCTTCTTTTTGAGCGCTGAAGTAGATAGTTTTCCCGGCTTGATCAACATATTTGATACCGGTTACCGACCATTCGCCCGCCGTGACCTGCTTCTCTGTGCCGGCTTGAGTTAAATAATAAATATGATACCAACCGTCTTTAGAACTTCTCAGCACCAGGTCACCGTTTTTTAACAAATGTAAATCTCCTGTACCCAGGAATTCAACCCAGGTTTTTTGCCTTTCTTCGTACAGCGTAACTATCTTTTTCATAGGGAGATCGTAAACCAGGACTTTCAGGTGATTTTGATCCCGGTTCATCCACTGGAAATAAATTTTATCGGCTGTCTCATTCCAGTTGGGAATGGTTAGGTAGTGGTCCTTCGGGTCCTCATAAGCGATCCACTCCACCATTTCCGTCTTTAAATCGGCAAAGCCTATTGTAACCTGCGGGTTTGGGAAGCCGGGTTTGGGATAACGCTGATTCTCGAGTTTTCCATAGGTACCTTCCGCCCTGACAATCGGGAAAACCGGTACCTCACCCTGGTCAAATCTCATAAAAACGATTTTTTCGCTGTCCGGGCTCCACCGGAAAGCCTTGTATTTGTCTCTTCTGCCAAGAATCTCTTCGTAGTAGATCCACGATGCATAACCGTTTAAAATATCCTCACTGCCGTCAGTGGTCAACTGCCGTGTTTTCCCGGTGTTTATATCGTAACAATAGAGGTTGTTTTCAGTGGTATAGGCGATTTTGTTCCCACCAGGTGAGAATTCGGGATTCGTCTCCCTGGCCACGGTCTTTGTGATTTGAATTATTCTCTTCGTCTTTTTTAAGAACAAGAAAATGTCGTTATTTTTTACAAACACAAACTTCCGCAGGTCCGGCGTCCTGTCCGCGGCGTCAAGCAGGGAAAACCCCTTCTTTGAGAGGTTACTATATTTTGAGGGGTCTAAGGCCAGGGAAGACTTCCCGCTTGCGGCATTAACTTTGAATAGTTTTTCTTTTTTTTGCCGGTAATAATGTTCATTATCGGCCCATTTTAAAAAAAAGGGCACGCGTTTGGTCAGTTGTTCTCCTTTGGATTGGAAAACCTGTTCAAAGGTCAATTTTTTCAGTTCTCCCGCGGCCGGCAGGGTGACAACGGATAATACGATCAACATAAGTAAGATTTTTTTCATAATTCCTCCGCTGGCAAAGATTTTGCCCGACGATTTACTAATTATTCAGTGTCTATTATATACCTTTTTTTTAAAATTATAAATAGAGAGAACCGATAAATCAGTTGTGAATCTTGAGCTAAAATAAATTACCGAACCGGGTGTGACCTTTTGGGATTTTTTTAGCATGAAGTTTATGAATACTTTTTAAAGCGAGTATGATAAAATAGCTGCGGAGGTAACGTTACTGCGAATTGGAAAAAATGCAAAATTTTTATATCACTGCGGTAGAAAAAATTTCACTGAACGACTTGCTGTTAGAGCATCTGCCGGTACCTCATCAGGCCGAAACCGTTATTACCGCGGGTGGGGTGTGGTACGGCAGGCGTATGAGGATTACAAATCCCGGTCACATCTTAAAAAAAGGCGATACGGTTCGGGTTTACACCAGCCCTGACCAGGGTTTATATTACGCCATAGATGAAAACCGGGTAGTTTTTGAAGATGAAGACCTGTTGGTGCTTTACAAACCCTGCAATCTCAATGTTCATGCCGTTCCCGCCTCCCTATATTATAACCTGAGTTACGGAGTCAGCAGGTATTTAAAAAAAAGGGGAATCCACATGGAAGCCACGCCTCCCAACCGGTTAGACCGGCCGGTGGAAGGGTTGGTAGCTTTCGCTAAAAATAAAAATAGTGAGCGGGAACTGTTTAAGTTAGTTAGAAAAGGCAGGATCAGTAAGTGGTACATGGCAGCATTAGAAAAAGGAAAGGGCATTCATCGTTTGAAAATTTGTGATAGGATTTCCAGTCAGAGGTCCACCACTAAACTCGATCCCGCTGGAAAAAATGCGGTGTCCTGTTTTGTCCGTGCCGAGAGTTTGGAAAACGCGGATATCTATTCCGTTTTTCCCCTTACCGGTCGCAGGCATCAAATCCGGTTTCATGCCTCCCATTATCTTACCCCCATTATCGGGGATACCCGGTACGGTTCCCGGTTTTTTCTTAAGCCTGATGAAATCGCCCTGATGTGCCGGGGATTCAATTTTCCAATGAAAGGTAAGAACCTGAGAATCCGTGTCAACCCCGCCCACATCGAAGCCTTTTATAAAAAAATTCAGCAAGCCCAACCGGTATCATCCAAA
>JAGLQA010000074.1 GCA_023137075.1 Candidatus Aminicenantota bacterium | reverse complement strand
AAAAGAGCGGAAATGCAAGCGAAGATCGACGCCCTCAGAGCCGAGGGCCAGGCCAAAGGGTGGACTTTTACCCTGGGCGTTAACCCCGCCATGCAGTACACTATCCCCCAACTGTGTAACTTCAAACCCGAATTGCAGCCGTACAATTCCGGCGATGATCATCTCAGGTATGTTCGGAAAGGTGGGCCCTGGGCACCGACACCGACACCGACACCGACAGACACACCTACCGGCGACTCCTATATGGGTTACTGGACTGCTGTCAAAAGCCCTGGAAGCTGCGGAAGCGGCTGGGCTTTTTCCACCATCGCCGCATTCGAATCCAACCTGAAGAAAAACGGCATCAGCACGGACCTTTCCGAGCAGTGGTTGGTTTCATGTAACACCGACGGCTGGGGCTGCAATGGCGGTTGGTTTGCCAATGCTTACATGGTGAATCCCGGCGCTGTTTTAGAGAGCTGTTATCCCTACACAGCTACCGATTCGACATGCGTGACCGGCTGTCCCTTTGTTTATGTTGCCAGTAGTACCGGGGATACCGGTGACGACGTTGCCTCAATCAAGTGGGGCATCGTTAACTATGGCGCCGTATCCTGCGCCGTTTATGTGAACAGCGCCTTCCAGGCTTACACCGGCGGTACATTTAATGGCTGCGACGACAAGAGCTGCAACCACGCGGTTTTACTCTGCGGCTGGGATGACAGCAAGGGTGCCAGCGGCGCCTGGTACATGAAAAATTGCTGGGGAACCGGCTGGGGCGAAGACGGCTTCATGTGGATAGAATACGGCTGCAGCAACGTAGGTTATGGTTCCAATTACATCGAGTACTAACGCACACCTTTATTCCTAAAAAAACGAAGGTATTATTTAAAAACGGCCTCGCTCATCGAGCGGGGCCGTTTTTTATGGGGAGGTAATTAAAAACTGTACTTAAACTTCATATAGAGCATATCGTTGTCATTATACTGACCAAAGCGGCCCTCGCTGCCGGTGAAAATATTTGCTCCCAATAATATTTCAAATCCGTCAACCAGGTTATAGGTCGCTTTTAAACGAACCAGGCTGTCACCATTATTTAAACCAATGTAGGTGAATAATTCAAAAAAAAGAGTTTCCCGTAAAAAATCCTTCCGGGCCAGAAAGGTCATGGTATTTTCAAATTGATCATTTAAGATATATTCACTGTAATCCGGAATCGTCTGCTGAATGAATTGAAGACTCATTTTAATATCCGCCAGGCTGAAATCAAGTCCCAGGAGATAATGAATATAGCTCTTTTCAACAACTCCATCTACTATCGATTGTTCAACAGATGAAAAATATTTACCTGAATAGTATGCGCCTTCACCCCGTATAACAATACTGCCCAGGGTTGTGCTGAAACTGCCCCCAAATAATCCTAAACGGTGGTGCCGGGGAGTAACTGTAATTGAATCAACCAGGCCTGTTGCAAAATCAATTGATTTAACAGTTTGCATAGTTGGATCATCATCCCACATGTATCCTGCCATGATTTCAAAATCAATGGCAGACGAAAGAACTGAAAATTTTAAAAAAACCTCACTGTTCTTTAAATTTTGAGCAACTTCCCTTTGTGAGTTATCAAAAACCGGTGGCAAATCATACTTCATTTTAGGATTCCAGATAGAACCCGGGTCAGGCAGTTTTGTAGGTGTGAATGCCGGCACAAAGACAAACTCAAGGGTATTATTTCC
>JAGLQA010000739.1 GCA_023137075.1 Candidatus Aminicenantota bacterium | reverse complement strand
CATGACATATCTTTCCATAAGTTATTGGCTAACGATAAAGTGTTGGACAAAATTATCTTTGAAGGACAGATCCTTGAAAAAATCATCGAAAATGACACCCTGATGCAAAAAATCCTACTCGACCAACGCGTCCGGGATAAGATTTTTAAAGATGTAAGCCTCCTCGATAAAATCCTTTTAGATGACCGCACTCTTGATCGTATACTTTCGGATATACGTTTCTTAGATAAGATTCTTTTAGATGGGCGAAGTATCGACCGCATCCTTGGCGATGAGCGCGTCTTAGGAAGAATCCTGACTAAAGAGAAGGCTCTTGATAGAGTATTACGGGAACAGCGTTTTTTCGACAAACTATCGGGGGATATAGAGTCCTTAGAGAAACTGTTCTTTTATCCCCGGGTTTTGGATAAAATTCTCTCCGATGAGAAGGTAGTGCAAAAGATCCTGCTGGAAGAAAACAATCTTAAGAAAATCATCGAATTGTCCACCGCCAATGATAAAATCTTTAATATTATGCTGCGGAATAAAAGATTGCGGGATGAATTTCTACCGGCTAATTTACAAAAAAAAGTAAGCAAATTGAATTATTTACTGCCTGTTTTCCTGGTTGGATTTCCCAGGGTAGGCAGCAATTACCTGCAAAATGTGCTAAGTGCTTCCAGCGGTATTGTTTCGCAGTCGCTGTATGCCCCGATAGACATCGAGCCCCGGTTGGTTCTTACGTATAAAACTCATGCCCCTTCGCCTGAATACCTTATCGACGAGGTCAAACGCTTCCTCCCGGTTTCAATCAAACCCACGAAAATAATAACTCTTAAAAGAGACCCCAGGGATACTATGATCTCTTTTTATGAATATACCCAGGTTGAACGAAACATTGTTCTAAAGCAGGGAGACTTTTTAGAGAAAACCGGTTATTTTTATGCTTCTACTATCGATAGATTATTTCAAAGAAAAGTATTAGTTGAACCTCTAAGCATTCTTGAAGCCTTTCAGCTTTTCGTTAAGAAGTGGTTTGTAGAGAAGCCCACTGATGTGGAAATCCTCGAGCTTAAGTACGAAGACCTGGTTGAGACACCGGATGCCGAATTCGGTAGGGTATTCGATTTTTTAGAATTGGATTGCGAACTTGACAGGGAATCTCTTGATAAAAGAGTCTCTTTATATTCGCAAGAACCGAATCGTCCCCGGGGCAAAGCTTATGGCTGGGAAACGGTCCGGGATGAGTATTCGCAAATCATCGAACAGGTAAGCCGGCATTTGAAAGATGAGATTAAACACCTGAAATACAAGGAGACATAATGCATCCGAAAACCGCGCAGCTAAGAGAAAAAATTCGCGATGCCGCATCTGCGGCTGAAAAAGTGAATCTACTTCAAGGAGCCTATGAGGGAGAAACCTGCTACCTGTTAACCTGCGGCCCTTCATTCAAGGACAACTGGAGTGACGAAGTAAAGGAACTTTTATCCGATAAACTGGTTGTTTCCGTAAAACAAACCTACAATGAAGCCGCTGAAATCGCCGACTTCCACCTGCTCAATTCTTGGAACTACCAACCTTACGATTATAAGGAACCGGCGCCCATCGTCCTGTTTGAGCGGGCGGATGATGATCCACCCACCCCCGGTACCCGGCCCGATTTGTTGTTTCGCATACCCGATCCCAGGAACTTTTCAAAACGCCTGGCTACTACGTTGGCCTTTGATGACTGGTTGTTTTCCAAAGGATTGGAGCGGCCCTGGGGCCCCGGGGTGGTTTATGAATTAGGCATCTATCTATTTGTTCACTTAGGCGTGAAGGAGATAATAGCCATGGGTTGGGACCTGGGCGAGTTGAACGTGCCCGTGATGACACATTACTTTAAAGAGGAAGCGCCCGGCAGCCGTAAACCTGACGGTATTCTTAATAAACCGCGCATCCGGCCCTTTGAAGTGCAGGACATTGCCGAATCGACCCGCGCCCTTTATTATTGGTTCCGGTCCAAAGGTATTTATTTATATATCGTATCGGACCGTTCACTTATCGACCCGGTCGTGCCCCGCGTCTCCATCTTCAGCGATACGAAAAAATTGGCCAAATACACGACCGAACTTATTTGTAACGGCAATTTTTCTACCTGGAATCGAAATATGCCTTTATATTGGGAAACAAACGCGGACACCCGGCTAATAAGTCGCTCGGAAAAAACGCCTGACGGTACTTCCGGGGTGGAATTAAAACCTGCCGGCAGGAAGAAGTATAATTCGATTTTTCAATTTTTAAAGTCCGAAACTTTTTTCCAGGGAGGCCGTTTTAAAGCGACCGCAAGAGTGAAAGCATATGAGCCCGGCAAGTTGAGTTTTTCCACGGCCTGTTTGCGGGATTCCCGCGACCGCGAACCCGTGATGTTCAAAACCGATCATCCCGGTGACGGGCAGTGGCAGGACCTGGAAATATCGGGAACCATCCCGGTAGATATCCCCGTCAGTCACCTTAAATTTACGGTAATGCTGCGGGCAGGGGCAAAGGAACCCGCATTAATAAAGGAAGTCAATGTCACCTTTGAAAAATAACCCCACATGCGTGGGGTAGCGTTGAGCAGCTTCGCGGCAGGCAATCTTATTAGAGTTCAATAAAATGAAACCAAAAAGCATTATCATCGTTTCGCCAATCACCATGTACCCGGTGAATAACGGCGGAGCAAGGCGAATCATAGATCTCATCTCCTATTTTAAGGAAAAAAATCACAAAGTAGGATTAATCGCTTATGATTTTAAAGGGCACCATGATTTTTTTGTTGACAGGGTTGATTCTTTATGGTTATTCGAGAGAAAGGAAAAGAAAAAGCATGCCGAATCATTCCTGCAGCGGCATAAGGATCCCGGTTTTGCTAATTTTGCCATCGATACAATAATAAAAGAGAACCCCGCGGCCGTTATCTCCATTTTTGCCTGGACAGCCGATATATTGTACCACCTCCCCAAAAGAATACTTACTTTTTTGGACACCATCGACATCCAGCACATGCGTTCCATAAACGCGAAAAAATCGGGGGGGGCGTTGGACGATAGGAATTGTGCGAAAGAAGAGGAAATAAATGAATTGTATAAGACAGATATACTTATTGCCATTCAAAGGAAAGACAAAGAATTCCTGGAACGATTATGCCCCACAAAAAAAGTTATCCTGGTAGAACACGCGGTCCACGGATCACAGAGAATTTATACCGCTGAAGAATCGAAGAAATTGTTATTCGTAGGAAATTTGTATGATCCCAATGTTCGAGGGATAAAATTATTTTTAGATAAATGCTGGAGGAAAATAAGAAAAGAGATTCCCCATGCTGAAATTCTTATATGCGGCCAGGTCTGCAGTGCGATCGAAGATTATAAAAAACGCAAAGGTGTAAAGCTTCTCTACTATGTCGATGATTTGTTGGATTATTATCGAAAAGCCGCCGTAGTTTTAAATGTTTCGTTATATGGCACCGGGCTTCCGATCAAAACCGTTGAGGCCTTATCATTAGGCAAATGTGTTGTGTGTTCAAAGGCAGCGGTGGACGTTTTAGAAGAAAAAATCGAAGAAGTACCGGTAATTTTGCCTGACCACGACAACATGGCCCAAAAAATAATCCATCTTCTTAAAAATCCCGAAGAAAGAAAAAAAATCGAGACAGAAGCCTGGGATTACGCCAACAAGAGGTTTGTGCCGGAGAAAATCTATGCGGAGTTAGAAGGAATCATTGAGGATCATGTAAGAATTTCAAATAATCTTCATAACCCCTTTTACATCATAAACGGCGATTTCGAGACCTGGACCGGAAATAAATCCTACAACTGGAAAGTTTCAGGAGAAAAGGTTCTTAAAGCGAAGACCGGTTTAAAATTAACTCCAAAAAACATGAGTATCTCTATTTTCCAGGAGTTTAGCGCAGTTAATGCGGGCGGTTTTCATGTCAGCACCCGGATGCGCGCAAAATACGGCGAGGGCCATAAGTTATTTTTAATAATTGCTGTCAGAACAGGAGGGAAATGGATTAAAGTTGTCAGAACCGAACACAGCGGCAGCGGTGAATGGGAAGAAGTGGAAACCGGGCTGGAAATTCCTCAAGATATTAATGATCCCCAGGCCCAGATCAAATTTGAGATCAGGTTAATAAAAGGAGCGAAAGAAGCCGCTTATATTTCCCAGGTTGAGAGTTGGGTTATATCAGCGGGCGCCGCAGTTCCTCCCGGGAAGAATACCGGGAAAAAAAGAATATTTTCCAGGTTAAAGGTTTCACCTCTCTTAATAACCAGGAAAGCTTTTGCACTTCTTAAGAGGATAGGATCAAAAGTTAAAAGAAAATTTTTTGTCAGGTAACCGGTTATGATATTAACATCAATAGATTTTATTTGTTTTTTGGCTATCGTAGTCTCTATCTATTATTCTCTACCGCACCGCTTCCGGTGGCTGCTGCTTCTCGCCGCAAGCTATTATTTCTATATAAGCTGGGAACCGGGATATGCGGTATTGCTGCTGGTTTCTACAATTATCGATTTCACTGCCGGGCTATTGATGGGCAAAGCCTCCAAAAAATCTCGACGCAAGGTTATTTTTCTGGCCGGAATAATATTTAATGTAGGACTCCTGTTTATCTTTAAATATTATAATTTTTTTGCCGACTCCCTAAAGTCACTGACCGCACATTTTAATATATTTTTTCCTATTCCCCATCTCAACCTGCTGCTGCCCATCGGTATATCATACTATACATTCAAAAAAATCGGGTATTTAATCGAGGTTTACAGGCAAAACCAGGAGCCGGAAAAACACTTCGGCCGTTTTGCTTTATACGTCTCTTTTTTCCCGGGAATAGTAGCCGGGCCCATTGACCGGGCAAAAAAACTCCTGCCCCAGTTCGCGAAGAGAATCGATTTTGACTATCAACAGGTTACCGATGGTTTGAAATTAATGGCCTGGGGATTTTTTAAAAAACTTGTCATTGCCGACAGGTTGGCCGTTTACGTAAACCAGGTATTTAATCACTTAGGCCGTTATGAAGGCGTCCCCCTGATTTTGGCTGTTTACTGTTTTTCATTCCAGGTTTACTGCGATTTTTCCGGTTACACCGATATAGCCATCGGCGCGGGTAAAATAATGGGATTCCGAATGATGGAAAATTTTGACAGGCCCTACCTGGCCAGGTCGGTCCCCGATTTCTGGAAAAGGTGGCATATTTCGCTGACGAGTTGGTTAATGGAATATTTATTTTTGCCCATCGCCTACGCCGTATCCGGGAAAATAAAATCAGCGAGACTACTGCACATTAAAGCCGAGACCTGGTCATATTTTATCGGCGTCATATGCACGATGCTGCTATGCGGTATCTGGCACGGCGCCGCCTGGACGTTTGTTTTTTGGGGGTTGCTCCACGGCGTCTATTTGCTGCTGTCATACATCACGAAGAAGACCCGGAAAGGGATACGGAAAAGTTTGAAAATCAGGAAAAATTCTATATTACATAAGTGTTTCGGGATTTTTATTACCTTTAACCTGGTATCCTTTTCCTGGATTTTTTTCCGGGCAAAAACCTTCTCTCATGCCGAATATGTCATCAAACATTTGTTTACCGGCGTGCCGGAATTTATCGCTCAAACGGTCTCCACCGGCCTGTCACCGCTGCGACTTGTACTTGAAAAAATGGGAATTACCCCCGGCGATTTTATTATCGTTGTTATTGCATTGGGTATCCTTTTTCTGGCGGAACTATTATCCCGGGACGGCGTTATCTTTTCTCTCTTTTCCAAAAAACCGGTATGGCTGAGATGGTCAATCTATTATTTAATTGTCTTTTATATTTATTTCTTTGGCAAGTTTACCGCAACCGAATTTCTTTACGCCCGGTTTTAGCAATAAGTAATGAGTAATAAACCGGGAGTGAGCAGTAAACGATGAAAAAATTTTTAAAAAAAATTATCCTATTTGTTGTCCTGTTTATTTTATTCAATTTTATTATCTTCTATACTTTAGACAACATCAGCAGTAATGGGCAGATTCATAAAGGGAAATTTTCTCAGATAACAAGATTCCTCGACAGAAGCGATAGAGCTTTGATGAAAAAATCCTATAAAATAGATGAATCCGATAATAGATATTATATCCCGGGAAAAGGATTAAATGCAGCAGGTAAAAAGGAAGTAGAGAATATTTTACGCAAAAGTGTTCTAAAGAATTCGGTTCTCGATCGTTTACTCCCATATAAAATATGGACCGGCACGGCTGTAGCATTCCACAAGTTTCGAGAAATAAGTAAATTTAAAAATATCGATATTTTATTTATAGGTTCTTCACATGCCGTATTGGGATTTGACCCGAGAATATTTCAAAGATATGGTTTAACGTCTTTTAATTTGGCTGTACGAGGCCAGGGGCCGGTTAACTCATATTATTTATTAAAAATGTACTATAAAGATTTACGCCCGAAAATCGTAATTATAGAATGTTATTTCCATTCATTGGTTATAGATGGTTTTGAGTCCTTCTTATATACCCTGGTCAATCATCCCCTACATTTTAACGTATTAAAAATGGGGATAGATGCGGGGGGAGTCGACGGCATCAAGGCTTTTTTTATCGAGATGGTAAAAAGGTTAAGATTCCCACTAAACAAATACCCTGTAATCAAATCCGGCACATATATTCCCGGCGGATACGCGACTTCGAATTTAAAAAACGACAGGAACAAAAAAATTAAAAAAATTCGCAGAAAATATAAATTGAACCCCCTTCAATTAAACTATTATGAAAAAATTTTGCATTTTTGCAAAAAAAAAGGAACCGCGGTCTTCCTGGTCACCCACCCCCTGCCGGACGTCTTTTTAGAACAAGTTGTTAATTATGAAAAAATTTCAGGGCAAATTGCCGCTGTTGCCAAAAAGCACAAAGTTGAATATCTTGATTTTAATACTATAATGAAACTGGATTTTTACGAAGATTATAAAGACATGCACCACCTCAACCAGGGTGGAGTAGAAAAATTTAATAAGAAACTCATTAATGTTCTGTCAAAATTTGACAGCTTTAAGGCATTAT
>JAGLQA010000738.1 GCA_023137075.1 Candidatus Aminicenantota bacterium | reverse complement strand
ATATATCCTTGCGGCTCATAAAGGTGCCCGTGCCGGCAAAATGAATAGGGTAGATTCGTCAAAGAACGATACGGTTTGAATGCTATTCGCATTCTTCTTCAAATTCGATGGGAATATCTCGCTTTATAGGCATCTCTAAGGATATCAGAGTCTCAGTGGATTGAATCTGGGGGATATTCTGCAGCCTTTCTATCAGGAAGTTATGGAGGCCCCTGGTACTTGTGGCAACAACCTTGAGAAAGATGTTATATTTCCCGGTGGTATAATGAGCCTCCAGAATTTCGGGTATATTATTAAGTTGACGTATAACTGTCTTGTAATCCCTGGCATTGTGAAGATTGATTCCAACAAACGCACAAACCTCATATCCCATTTTTTCGGGATCGATCCGTATTTGACTGCCTTTTATCACCCCGGTCTCTTTTAGTTTATTAAAGCGGATATGAATCGTTCCACCGGATACAATCAGATCTTTAGCAATTAACTGGAATGACCGCCGCGCATCCTTTTGAAGTATACTTAATATCTGGCGGTCTAAATTATCAATTTCGTAATTCATGGTCTTCTTTTCGCAGCTTAATTTAAAATTTATCAACAAAAACACTATAATTATATCATATATATAAAAATAATTCAATTCTATTGACGTTTATTTGGATAAAACGTATAATGTCCCATAAAACTAATAGCGAGGTATTCTTTCATGAGCACATATTTAACCAAAGAAAAAAGAGAATTATCTCTTCTTAAAAGGGAAGAAACCATTTTCTTTATCAAGCAAACATTCCAGGAGTATTTGGAACAAGCATTAGATTTATTCCGGATTTCCGCACCATTATTTGTGGAAAGAGATTCGGGTATGCAGGATAATTTAAATGGAATCGAGGCACCTGTTGCCTTTCGTGTTTCCGCAATAGGAAAAAGCATCTATGAGATTGTCCATTCCCTGGCCAAGTGGAAGCGTTACGCACTGGCAAAGTACAATATCCCGGAAGGTAAAGGGGTGTACACGGATATGAATGCAATTCGAGCGGATGAAGAATCATTGACAACCGGAATTCACTCCGTTTATGTGGATCAATGGGACTGGGAGAAAGTATTATCTCCGGAGGAGAGAAGCTTAGATACGCTGTACTCAATTGTTCGAAGAATCTATGAAGTATTGAAGAAAACCGAAGGGGGTGTTGAACAAAGGTATGGAATAGCCCCGGGTTTACCGGAGGAAATTGCCTTTTTCCACTCTGAAGAACTGGAAGAAATGTATCCTGGCCTCACACCTGAGGAGAAAGAGAATAGGGTTTGCCGGAAGTACGGCGCCGTTTTTATTAACGGTATAAGCAGGGCGCCGGATTATGATGACTGGACAACTCCCAATTCAAGTGGAAGAGATGGTCTAAATGGCGACATACTTGTCTGGAATCCTGTATTGGGGAGAGCCTTCGAATTATCCTCCATGGGAATCCGAGTGAATAAGGTTGCATTATACCGTCAGTTGAAAATTTGCGGCTGCCTGCACAGAATTTCGCAGCCCTGGCATCAGATGCTTCTTTCCGGTCAGTTACCGGAGAGTATTGGTGGAGGTATCGGGCAATCCAGGTTATGTATGTTTTTATTGTGCAAACGGCATATAGGAGAAGTACAGGTTAGTGTTTGGCCGGAAAGAGTTATGTCGCATTGTGAAGCCAGCGGAATATCCCTTTTGTAAATCCCTTCCCGGTCCAGCCTGGGGATATGAAGGGCTGCCGGAACAATTCTTCAAAATCAAATGGGTTAGTCATTAGCAGTTCCCGGCACTTGACTTGAAAAACCCTACATGGTAATGAATGAAAGGTAACAGGAGGTACAGCGTGTTAGTGAACAAAATTTTTATTCTATTGATCGGCTTAATCATCATCTTTCCCGCAGCATGCCGGGAACAAATAAAACTGCAAAAAGATTATCCTATACAACCGGTGCCTTTCACTGCCGTTCATATCGGCGACGCGTTCTGGCAGG
>JAGLQA010000737.1 GCA_023137075.1 Candidatus Aminicenantota bacterium | reverse complement strand
TCTTCTTTGGTTTTGTTCATCAGGTCGACTAAAAGCACCGCAAACTTGATGGTCTGCTTCATACTTTCAAGGGGCCACCCCGGGTCAAATTCATCCTCTACGGTGTGATATGTCTGTTCCCAGTAATTCAGATACTTGTTTTGGCCGGATTCGTCATCTTCGCCCGCGCTGATCCATACCGAGGGAATATCATACTGCGCAAAGGGGAATTGGTCGGACCGGTAAAAATACCCCTGTCCGGATCGGGAGAAATAGCTATAGCCTATCCTCTCTTTTTTGGCCAGCAGGATTAACATGTCTTCTATGGTTGAAAAACGGGCCCCGATTCCCATGATACTTTTAGCTTTCTCCCAGACCGGGGTGGATTCAAAATTAATATTGGCAATGATATTGTCCCGGTTCGTGCTGCGCACATAGTATTTGGATCCCAACAGCCCGGCCTCTTCCGCGTTGCAGGCTAAAAGCGTGACGGTGTAGTATAAATCCTTCTGGTGCTTTTTTAGTATTTTGGCGGCCATAACCATTGATGCAACAGCCGTGCCGTTATCGATGGCGCCGTTAAAGATGTTATCCTCCCGGCCGCTGCCCTTCATTCCCAAATGATCGATATGCGCGCTGAGGACAATCCGTTTTGTGGATTTGCCCGGTATTTCCGCCACCACGTTGTGATTCAGAACCTGCCGGTAACTATTTTTGCCTTTTACTTTTATTTTGAAACCGAGATTTATGGGCTTAAATCTCTTTTTTAACGACTGCCGGTACAATTCTTTTAGATCGATCCTCTTTGCCTTCAATACTTTCTGCAAACTGGCTTCTTTTATCCAACACCTGAATTTTAGCAGGTTGTTTAAATCGGAGTCCAGGTGAAGTTCTTCACCGGACCAGGAATTTCGCACTACATTCCAGCCATACCCGGCGGTTCTGTCTGTATGGATTAATAGAATTCCGGCCGCTCCTCTCCTGGCGGCTTCTTCAATGTGATAGGTCCATCTGCCGTAATATGTCAATGTTTTATGTTCAAATTTATCGGGTCTGTATAAACCGGGATCATTGACCCGGACAATCACGATTTTATCTCTGACATTTACGCCGTTATAATCGTTCCATTTCCAGAGCGGGGCAACAATTCCAAAACCCGCGAACACGGCTTCCGCTTCGAATTCAAACTCCTCTTCGTCCCGGACATAAGACCCCATAATGTCCTCGAGGTAGTCACATTTGATGCCATTGGCGGTTAATTCGAGTTCTTTGATGGTAAAACCGCGCAGCCGGAAGGGCTGCAAAAATTTACCGTCGACTCCGGGTTTTAGGTTCATGAATTTAAACAGGGTTTTCATGTATAGTTCGCTGATATTTCCGCCCCTTGTGCCGGGTGCCCGTCCTTCGATCAGGTCATCTGCCAGGAATTCAACCACGCTTTGCATCTCTGCCTTAGTGAGGTTTTCAATACTTTCTTCCAGGGTTTCAGGGATCAGGCGACCTGCGAGAATCAAAAAAAACGCAAGAAACAGGGTCATTATTTTTTTCATTTCATCTCCTTTTCCGTGCTGATGATCTCTTTTGCTTTCTCATAATCTTCAGCGGTGACCATTATTTTGACTTTTCCCAGCCCATTCATGGTAATGCCGTACAACCTGCCGGCCGTTTCAAATTGCATGATACACGGGATATCAAAACTGGCCAATTTGGATTTTATGATCTCAGATTCGACCATGCCTTCAACAACAATCAATTTTTTTAGATGCGATTCCATACGCTAATAATAACCCAATCCCCCTTTTTTTTCAACCCCGCCGCACTGCCCCGGATTAATCATTAATCGTCAGCG
>JAGLQA010000736.1 GCA_023137075.1 Candidatus Aminicenantota bacterium | reverse complement strand
CGAACTCATCCCGGTGGTTGACTTTTCATTTTATCTCCTCTAAAATATTTAATTATGAAATAATAATTTAAGGAGTAAAAATGTCGGACAATATCCATCCGGGTGCAAAAAAGATTATCCATCAATCCATTAAAGCCTTTACAAACCTGTTGAAGGAATTCCCGAAAAACGCGGCAGAAAATTTTATCTATGATGGTTCCACCCTGGAAAAAATAGAGAACGCCGGAAAGGCACTAACCGAAATGGCCACCCTGCTTCACCATAAAAACAATCCTTTCGGGGAGGCAGAAAAGAACACCCTCAAAGAATCTTACAAAATACTTACTTTATTAATGGATGAATTGCCTAAGGACCCGGCGGATGAATTCTTGTATGACCGCACGATTCACCATCATGTGGAAAATGCGCGGGAAACCATCGAACAATTAAACCATATTATTCTTTAAAAATCGTTTATCACGAATGACCTTATCAATCATGCATGAAGCTTTTTGAGTTTTGCAGCCCTAATTCATGATTCTGCACTCAGATCTTTTAAGGTCTCATCTACCAGGTTTAATCCTGCCAGCAGTTTCTCTTTTTCACCGCCAATGCCGATACGCATATAGTGGTCCATACCATACCAATCACCGGCTATTACAAAAACCGATTTTTCTTTCCTGAGCCTGGTTGATAACTCCGAGGAGTTTATCGGCATATTATACCGCACGAATGTCATACCACCGGCTTTAGGCGGGACCAGCGAAAATAACCGGGGGTGTTTCCCGACCCACTCTTGCAGCAAGGCCAGGTTCTCCTTCAGCACGTACCGGCTGCGGCTTAAAACGCTGCGTCTCTTTTCGGGATGCAAAACTAAGGCGGCGGCAAACTGGCTGACAATACCGGTGCTGATACTGGTATAATCGTGATGATGCCAAGCATTATCGATAATCTCTTTGGGCCCTACCAGCCAGCCTAACCGTAAACCGGGAAGGGCATATGCTTTGGACAGTCCTGCGGCCACAATCACCTTATCGGTGAGCCCGATAAAACTGGGGGTTTCGTCTCCTGCCAATTCCGCTCCCCGGTATACTTCGTCTGCGTATATGTAGGCATCCGCTTCCCTGGCCAGGTTCACGATATCCTGCATGGTTTCAGGGCTTAGAACAGCGCCGGTGGGATTGTTCGGGTTACAGACCGCAAGCACTTTTGTTTTTTCGGAAACCAGTTTTTTCAATTCGCGCATATCCGGTGCCCAATTGAGTTCTTCTTTCAGGTAAAAAGGTTTTACCTGTACCCCAAAAGATCGAGCGATACCCAGGATTTGCATGTAATTGGGCAGCATAATCACCAATTCGTCTTCGGGTTCGAGAACGCTCCACATACCGATAAAATTCGCTTCCGCGGAACCATTGGTAACCAGTACGTTATCGATATTCAACCCGGTGTAGAGTTTGCAAATCGCTTCCCTCAGTTCGACGGCGCCATTGGTCTGGCCATAGCCTAAGCGGAGAGACAGCATTTTTTTAATTGATGCCTCATCTAAGAGTTCTTCGAGTGTATAGGGGTGAACCCCGCTCTCTGTCAGGTTTATCCTGACCGTATTCTCCCATAGGGACTGGTATCTTTCCAATTCAAAGGTTTCTATCTTCATTTTTCACCTCCGGGTTTCTATCGTTATACTTATATATACAATAAAAAAAATTCAAAATCAACTCGCTTCTCCCAGGAAAAAAACCGAATAAAAACAAAATTTGACGGATTGCGTATAAAATGAGTATGATTTAAAATAATCTTTTAAGATACTCGTTATTAAAAGAGAGGAGCTTATATGCATGCATTAGAAGTTAAAAATTTATCGAAACATTTCGGGCACGTTAAAGCGGTTGATAACGCCTCCTTTATTGTGCCTGAGGGTTCTATTTTCGGACTTATCGGCAGGAACGGCGCCGGCAAAACCACGACTATCAGGATGATGATGAATATCTACCTGCCTGACAGCGGCGAAGTCATTTTAAGAGGGACAACGGTTGGCCAGGAATTCAGGAACAAGGTGGGCTACCTGCCGGAAGAACGGGGACTTTATAAAAAAATGAAAGTACTCGACCTGTTGATGTTTTTTGCCGAGATAAAGGGGAAAACCGGCGATACCGTAAAGGAAAAGGCCTTTGAATATTTGGAAAAATTCTCCCTGTTGGACAGGAAGAATTCAAAGATAGAAGACCTTTCCAAGGGCAACCAGCAAAAGATCCAGTTTATTGCCACGGTTCTCCATGATCCTGAATTCATCATCCTCGATGAACCCTTTGCCGGTTTAGACCCGATTAACACTGAAATTTTAAAAGATATCATTCTGCAATTGAAAAAAGCCGGGAAAGTGATTATTTTTTCTACCCACCTGATGGATTTTGCCGAACGAATGTGTGACCATATTGCCATGATCGATAACGGCAAAATTATCCTCAGCGGTTCGTTAAAAGAGATAAAGGAACGTCACGGCCAACGCAATATCTCCCTGAAATATGACGGAGATATCTCCTTTTTAGACGGTCAGCCGATTATAGAAAAGGTAACCGATTTCGGCCATGCCACCGGTATCCGGGTAAAAGAACCGGGCCATTCCCAGGAACTGCTGAAACTTCTCATCAAAAACAATGTTATCGTGAAAAGTTTCAATGCCGATGAAATTTCACTGCAGGAAATTTTCATCGAACATGCCGGGATTGAAGAAAAGGAAGTAACAAAAAGCGAGGTGCCATATGTTTAATAACAGAGTATTTGCTGTGCTGAAGCGGGAACTCCGCGAAAGAGTCATGACCAAATCTTTTATTATCGGTACCCTGGCGCTGCCGTTCATTATGGTCTTAATTTTCGGCTTTCAATACCTGATGATCTCCATGGAGGGAGATTCCGGGACGAGTATCGTTATGGTTAGCGAAATCGACGATGTCATGCAAGGCTTGAAAACTGAATTCTCGAAAAAAGAATGGGTAAAAAACGGCAACTATATACTGACCTACCAAACCATGTCCGAAGCCGATTTTGAAACCTATTTAGATGAACACAAGTCGGATATTTTAGATAAAAAAGTAACCGGTATACTATTTATTCCCGCCTCAGCGATGCAGGATAAACAGGTAAAATACTACTCTAAAAGTACAAAAAATATAACCCTGGAAGAGCGGGTTGGCCGGGTAATCAACCGGGTGTTTATCGACAACTATTTTAAGGATAAAGGTATATCACAATCGGATATCCGTTTTGCCCGCATCAATGTCGATTTTAATACCTTCAGAGTCACAAAAGATGAAGGTTTTCAGAAAGAGAGCGGCGGTAATTTAGCATTGTCTTATATTTTTTCCTTTTTGCTTTATATTAGTCTATTGATGATGGGCACCTGGATGATGAATTCCGTTATCGAGGAAAAAACGAACCGGGTGTGCGAAGTCATTCTCTCTTCGGTTAATGCCCGGGAATTGATGACCGGCAAGATACTGGGCACGGCATTGACCGGTTTACTGCAGATGGTGGTCTGGCTGACACCGATTGTGGTTGTCATATTTTTTGAATTACCGGTACTGCCGCGCGGATTTATCGTAAACTTAGAGTTCTGGCAGGTGATTTATTTCTTGTTGAACTTTTTTGTGGGTTTAATTACCTACCTGGGTTTATTTGCCACTGTCGGGGCAATCTTCAATACCCCCCAGGAAGCCCAGTCGGGAGTGACGCCTTTAATGATGTTGATCATCATCCCCTTCCTGATTACGATCTCGATGATAAAAAATCCCGCCAATACCCTGGCGGAAGTGGCGTCACTACTCCCTTTTGCGGCGATAATCGTCATGCCGGCGCGGATGACCGTGACCGATGTGCCGCTGTGGCAATTTATTTTATCCTTTATCGTAAATATCGGGACAATACTTGCCATATTCCCCTTTGCCGGTAAGATATATCGCATCGGCATCTTGCGCACCGGAAAAAAACCGAAGTTGAAAGAAGTTATCAAATGGATCAAATTCCAGTATTAGGGTAGGATAAAAAGATTACTTTTTTTAAACAGACGTGAGGTGTTTTTTTGAATAAGGAGAAAAAATGAAGACTGTAAAATTTTTGGCCCTGTTGATTTTTATGGGAATAGGAATGATGTGTTATTGTATACCTGGCGGTCAGACGGACGAACAACAAAAGAAAAGGGCGCTGGAAATCCACGATAGGGTATTGACCGTGGATACCCACGTGGATACTCCTTACCAATTGCTGAACCCGGAATACGACATTAGCAAATCCCATGACCCACGGCAGCGGGGGGGTAAGGTCGACCTGCCCCGCATGAAAAAGGGTGGCCTTGACGCCATCTTTTTTGCCGTATTCGTGGGACAGGGTGAGCGGAATGCCGGTGGAAACCGAAAGGCAAAAGAACGGGCGCTCAAATTATTCGCGGCGATTCACGACATGTTGAAGAAACACCCCGGCCTGGCGGAATTGGCTTTAACGGCGGATGACGCCTACAAAATAGAAAAAAAGGGGAAGCGGGCCATTTTTATCGGTATCGAAAACGGTTACCCGGTGGGGAACGACCTTTCCCTGATCGAAAAATACCACCAATTGGGGGCCCGCTATATCACCCTGTGCCATACGCAGAATAACGACATCTGCGATTCGTCGACCGACCGGAAGGGGCCGGAACACCGGGGACTGAGCAGCTTTGGCGAAAAAGTAGTCAAAGAGATGAACCGGATAGGCATGATAATCGATCTTTCCCATGCTTCGGACGATACCTTTTACGACGTCTTGAAGGTGTCACGCGCCCCGGTTATCGCGTCCCACTCCTGTGCCAGGGCGATCTGCGATAACCCGAGAAACTTAGACGATAAGATGCTAAAAAAACTGGCGGAAAAGGGGGGCGTCATCCAGATGTGCATCCTGAGTTCCTATGTAAAAACGCCGGACGCGAATCCCCAACGGGACGCGGCCGTCAAAGCCTTGCGGGGAAAATATAAGAATTTTAACGACCTATCGGAAAAAGAACAGCAAGCGGCACGCCGGGAATGGCACAGCATCTTTGAGAAATATCCGCAGAAACCGGCCACCGTATCCGACGTGGTGGACCATATCGATCACATCGTCAGGGTCGCGGGTATCGACCACGTGGGTATCGGCACAGATTTTGATGGGGGCGGTGGCGTGGCTGGCTGCTTCGATATCAGCGAAATGGGCAATATCACCATAGAATTGGTTAAACGCGGCTATTCCGAAGAGCAGGTTCGAAAAATCTGGGGCGGGAATATCATGCGCGTGCTGCGTGAGGCCGGAAAAACAGCCGAAATAAGAACTGCCGCTCGTATTCCCAAAAATTGAAAAATACTCCAGGCGGACTTGCGAATACCGATGTTTTTATGTTATAATAATTTTTCAGGTAATATGAACAAAAAATATCGTGTAAAAAGTTCTAAATGTTACCACTATTCCATCATTCCAATATCCCCCCGGTTCTTTCCGGTTAAAAGGGAGGCCCCTCCCCGGGAAACCCTTTATTATCAACGGTGTGTAGAAATTTCTATTAAATATTGTGTGCAGAATGAGCGTTTATTTTAATATCGATCATATCGAATTAAACAGCGATAGACTGTTTTTTATTTTGGGGCCCTGCGTCATCGAGGACGAGAAAATTACCCTGCAAATAGCAGAATCGATTAAACGAATTACCGATGAGGTAGACGTGCCTTTTATTTTTAAGGCCTCTTTTGATAAGGCGAACCGGTCATCTTTAAAATCCTTTCGCGGTCCCGGCCTCAAAAAGGGCCTGGCAATATTGAGAAAGGTGAAAGAAGAATTGGCTGTCCCCGTATTATCTGATATCCATGAACCCTGGCAGGCGGAACCGGCAGCAGAGGTTCTTTCCGCCATCCAGATCCCGGCCTTCCTGTGCCGGCAAACCGATTTACTCCTAACTGCCGGAAAAACCGGCCTGCCGGTCAATGTGAAAAAAGGGCAATTCATGGCCCCTGAAGATATGACTTTCGCGGTGGCGAAAATAAAATCCACCGGCAATTCCAGGATAATGATAACGGAAAGGGGCACCTTTTTCGGTTACCGGAATTTAGTCGTAGATTTCAGGAATATTCCCATAATGAGAGAAACCGGTCTGCCCGTTATCTTAGATGTGACTCATTCCCTCCAGCGACCCACGGCGTCGAGTGGCGTAAGCGGCGGCGATCCGCAGTTTATTCCCGTGATTGCCTCCGCGGGTGTTGTGTCCGGTGCGGCCGGAATATTCATGGAAGTTCACCCGGACCCGGAACAGGCCCTGTCCGATGGGAATAATTCGCTGCAAATAAAAAAATTACAGGCCCTGTTAATTAAGTTAAAAAAATTATATAATATAAACTGATGAATATTCTAAAAACCGGCAAGAAAGTTCTGGAAGCAGAAGCGAAAGCTATTGAACTTGCAGTAGATAGACTCAATGGAAATTTTGAAGAAGCGGTAAAAATCCTGTATGACACAAAGGGCAGGATCGTTGTGACCGGGATGGGGAAATCCGGCTTGATTGCCCGGAAGATATCGGCTACCCTCACTTCTACCGGCTCTCCGTCGGTATTTCTACATTCGGCGGAAGCCCTGCACGGTGATATCGGGATTATAAATAACGATGACGTGGTCCTGGCTTTATCGACCAGCGGGGAAACCTTCGAAGTGGTCCGGCTGCTGGATTTCATCAAACGCATCGGTATCAAGTTAATCTCTTTAGTCGGCAATTCCCAATCCACCCTGGCAAAGGAGAGTGACGTTTCGATCGACTGCAGCGTAGAGGAGGAGGCTTGCCCCATCGGTTTGGTGCCTTCTACTTCTACAACTCTCAGCCTGGCTGTGGGAGATGCTATAGCGATTACCCTCATGAAGCAAAGGGGTTTCAACGAGGAAGACTTCAGGCATAATCACCCCGGCGGCTCGATCGGGAAGAGATTATTAAAAGTAAAACATGTCATGCATTCCGGGGCTGAACTGCCTATTACCGGAGAAAACACGTTCATGACGGATGTGTTGAAAATTATCGATGAAAAGCGATTCGGTGTTGTAATTATAACCAACGGGAACCGGGTGGTGCAAGGCGTTATTACCGATGGTGATTTAAGGAGACATTTTTTAAAAGGCGTCGATTTTTCGAAAACCAACGCTGCAGGCTGTATGACAAAGAATCCTTCAGCCATCGGAGAGGACAACCTGGCAGTGGAAGCATTAAAAATAATGGAGGATAAGTTGATTACGTCGTTAGTCGTAACAGAAAATAATATTCTAAAAGGCCTGGTACATCTCCATGATTTATGGAGAACGGAGATGATATGATGGATCAAAAAGAACTGGCAAAGAAAGTCAAATTGATAATTATGGATGTGGACGGAACACTTTCGGACGGACGTTTTTTTGTTCTTCCCAGTGGCGAAGCCCTGAAATCTTTTGATGTGAAAGATGGAACCGGTATTATATTCGCCGGCCTGGCAGACATAAAAACTGCCATTATCACGGGAAAAACCTCCGAAGCGGTACGGAACAGAGCGAAAGAACTCCATGTAGACGATTACTATGAAGGTGTGGTAAATAAAACGAAACCTTTTTTTGAATTGCTGGAAAAATACGAATTGCCGAAAGAGGAAGTCGCTTATATCGGAGATGATATCGGTGACGCTGAAGTTATGGGGATGGTGGGATTTTCTGCCGCAGTCGGGGATGCCCACCCCTTGATTAAGAGAATTTCTCACTATATTGCCAAACGGTACGGGGGCCGGGGCGCGGTGCGCGAGGTGATTGATTTCATCTTAGATGTCCAGGGAAAGTGGCCCGAAATTTTTACTAAAATAAAAAACACAGAAGATTCGGATGAGATTTTAAGAAAAATCAATTCATAATAGTTAAGCTGATCTAACAGGATGTTGAAAAACCGGGGGATATGTGTTATAAAAATCTATGATGTTTAGAAAGTCTCGGATTCCCTTCTTACGGGTCACTCTCTTTCTTCTGATTTACTGCCTTATAATTCTCAATCCCTTTGAACTACCCGCCCTGGAACGAGGGGAAACGATCTCCGACTACATTATGAATGTGTATTCCATCGCCGATGGACTGCCGCAAAATTCGGTTTTATGTCTAACCCAGGGCAGCGATGGCTATCTCTGGTTCGGAACCCGGTCGGGATTGGTTCGCTTTGACGGCGTAACGCCCCGGATTTTTAACCGCTGGAATACCCCGCAATTGAAGAGTGACACGATTCTATCGCTCTTTGAGGATAGGGACGGCTTTTTGTGGATGGGAACCGACGGTGCGGGTTTTGTCAGCAAAAAAGGAGAAGAATGGCGGGCTTATACTACAGAGGATGGCCTTTCCAATAACCGGGTGCGAGTTGTTTTCAAAGACAGCCGGGGAGACCTCTGGGCCGGCACCGATTATGGCCTGAATCGGGTGCGGGACGGACAATTTAAGGTGTATACCACCATGCACGGCCTGGCCGGTAACGCGGTCAATGCCATTATCGAGGGCAGAAACGGAGATCTGTGGATCGGAACCGACAGCGAGGCCCTCAACCTTTTGAAAGATGGAAATTTTCAATCAATTAATATTCGGGGCAGTATCCCGGTTATGGAAATAACGGCACTTCATGAAGATAGATCGGAAAACCTGTGGGTCGGCACCGAATATGGCCTTTACCGGTTTAGAGATGGCGAGGTACGCTTATATCGCGCGAAGAACGGTGTTTTTAACGAGTCTATTCGAACCATCGCGGAAGACAGCGATGGTTCCCTCTGGATCGGGACCTACGGCAGCGGTTTGGCTCAGTTGAAGGATGATCTTTTCAGCCGTTTATTCACCGGGAATGGATTTTTAGATGATTTTATCCACGCAATCCTTGAAGACAATGAAGGTAATCTATGGATCGGCTCATACACCAGCGGTCTTATCCAGCTGCAAAATTCGCGGGTGATTTCAATATCGAGAGAAAACGGGCTGCCGGAAAACATGACGCACACGGTATACGAAGACCGGCAGGGATTTTTGTGGATCGGCACCCGTAACAGCGGTCTGTGCAAATACGGGGACAACCGGGTCGAAGAAATATTTTCCATTGAAGAAGGATTAGGGAGTAACCGGGTGCGCGCCCTTTTCCAGGACAGCGACGGCGCTTTGTGGATCGGGACCGCGGGCAGCGGCCTGAACCGGTTAAAGGACGGTAACTTTTCGCACTACGGCATTGGCGATGGGTTGTCATCCGATAACATAACCGCAATTCTCCGGGATAGTTCCGCCGCTCTCTGGATCGGCACGGACAAAGGTTTAAACCTGATAAAAGAGGGCGAAATCACGCGTTATGACCGGCAGTCAGGTCTCCCGGACACCCATAAAAATATAAATGTACTGCTGGAACAGGCCGGCGGAGGCCTTTTAATCGGTACGAAGAGGGGCTTAACCCGGTTCAGGGACGGGAAGTTTCAGCCTTTTTTTACCGGTAAAACCGGTATCGACTCGGAAGTTCTATCCCTTTATGAGGATCCGGACAAGAATCTGTGGGTCGGTACAAACGGCAGCGGCCTGGCATGTCTGCGAAATGGGAAAGTAACAGCCATTACCAAAGCCGCGGGATTGTACAACAATTATATATTCAGCATACTCCCGGACGGCAGAGGTAACCTGTGGATGAGTTCTTACCGGGGCGTATTCCGCTCAGCCATAAAGGAATTAGTGCAATTTGCGGATTCTAAAACCCAAAAAGTGACATCCCTTTTTTTCGATGAAAGAGACGGGATGAAGAGCAGCGAATGTGTGTCTCACGGCCAACCCGCAGCTTGCAGGACAGCCGGCGGACTGCTCTGTTTCCCGACTGTCAAGGGTGTGTCGATCTTTGATCCATCTGCCATTAAGGTTAACGAAAAGCCCCCCGAAGTTCTTATCGAAGATGTGATTATCGATAATGTGTCCGTAAAGAAGGGGAAACATATGGTTTTTTCTGCAAAAACTAAGATGGTGGAATTTTATTTTACGGGATTAAGTTTCCGGGCGCCGGGGCGGGTGCGGTTTAAATACCAGCTTGAAGGGTTTGAAGAGGAGTGGGTGGAAACCGAACCCCGGCAAAAGAGAACGGCCTATTACATTAATCTCGGCCCGGGGGACTATTGTTTCAGGGTAATTGCTCGCAGCGATGACGGGATATGGAATAAAGGGGGCGCGAGTTTTAACTTTAAAATAAAGTCCTACTTTTTCAAGCGGCCTGTTTTTTATATTTTTTTGATTGTCCTTCTTCTGGTTTGCGGTGCCGGAATCTCCCGGTTTTTGAAAACCAGGAAGCGCATTCGAAAGAAGGCGGAAAAATACAAAACATCGGCCCTTGACACCGAGAGGGCGGAAGAGATCCTGCCCAAACTTCTCGCTTTAATGGAGAAGGAGAAGGTCTATTTAGATGCCGATCTTACCTTGAAGAAACTTTCGGAACGGTTGATGATTCACTACAATCATCTCTCCCGGATTATTAATGAGAAACTGCAGCACAGTTTTAACGATTTCGTCAACAAGTACCGCATCGAAGAGGCCCGCAAGAAACTATTGGACCCGGTAGAGGGGAAAAAGACCGTTTTAGAGATCGCCTACGATACCGGTTTCTACTCGAAATCGGTTTTTAACACCGCCTTTAAGAAATTTACCGGCATGACGCCCTCTCAATTCAGGAAGAAGCGCCTGCAGGAGTAGCCGGTTCCGGTTTGCCGCAAGATATGCCTGTAATTCCCAGCCCCCCCAGGTCGGCCGCCAATTTTTTCGGGGAGATATACCGGAAACTGTGGATACCTATTTCCCGGGCCGCAGCGGCATACTCGTCGATGTCATCGATATAGACACATTCCCGCGGTGCAAGTTTCAGTTTGTTTAACGCATCCGTATAAATTTTACGGTCCGGTTTCATGGCTTTTACCTCATAGGATAAAGTAACCGTGTCGAACAGGTCAAAGATTTCGATGGGCTTAATGCCGTATTCAAAATCCCACTCACTGGTATTGGAAAGTAATGCCAGTTTGTAACCGGTTTTTAATTGTCTCACCAGGTCAAAGGTTGCCGGCATGGGGGTAAAAATATCGGTATAAGCCCGGATAAATTCCTCTTTTTTGATACGCAGCACGCATAACTCAACCATACCCGCAAAGAAGCTGTCCGAGTTAATCAGGCCGGTTTCGTAAA
>JAGLQA010000735.1 GCA_023137075.1 Candidatus Aminicenantota bacterium | reverse complement strand
TCCGGTATATTGTTCGCATAACCTCGGTTGCAGTCTCCTCGATAGACTTGTGAGTGACGTTGATGACCGGGTAATTATACTTTTTGTACAATTGGTCAGCGAACTCCACTTCGCGCTCGATCTCCCTGATATTGGTGTACCCGACCAGGTCCAGGTCTTTGTATTTTCTCTGGCGTTCTCTCCTGATCAGCAGCAAAACATCAGGATTAACAGTCAGGGCAACCACTTTCTTTTTATCTGTTTTAATAACTTCACCAGGTAAATCCTGCTCGAAAATGACCGGGATATTTGCCACTTTCCAGCCCCGGTAGGAAAGATATATGCCGACCGGGGTTTTGGTGGTTCGGGATACCCCAAGCATTACAATCTCCGCCTGGTCGATTGTCTTCAATCCTAAGCCGTCGTCATGTTTGATAGAATAATCCACCGCTTCGATACGTTTATAATAATCATCGCCCAATTGGCGGAAAAGACCGGGTTGAGCAAGGGGCGAAATTTCCAATAAATCGGAAAGACGAATCAACACCGGTCCGAGAATATCGACGGTGGGAACGCCGTTTAACCGTCCCAATTCCGTGATCTTCCGCCTGAATTCCGGCGAAACCATGGTGTAAATTATAATGCCGTTAACGCCGGCAGCCCATTGAATTATGTCTTCGATTTCTTCGATACTCAAAACATTGGAGATCGTCTTCATGACTATTTCGGTTGTCTTAAACTGGCTTAAAGCGGCATTTATTACCATCCGTGAAGTTTTACCGGAGGCATCGGAAACTGCAAAAATATGACGTTTATATACGGTAGATCCATTTTCCATGATATAGAAATTTTACTCCTTAAGAATTGAATTGTCAAACCCCTGCTCAACTGCCCAGGGTATCAGGGTGTTGCGGATTTATCGGCAGCCATGATATAATCGTCCCTGTAATTCAGGAGAACCAAGATGTCAGGCTGCGAACGTTTAGAAAAATGCCCGATAGTGAATAATTCAAAGAATGGTGCCGCCTCAGACTTTGAAAAGATAAAAGAAAAATACTGTTACAATAATTATTCAAAATGTGCACGCTATATGGTATTAACATCCGTGGGAGGCGATTTCGTACCCAACGATCTGCTGCCGGAACAGGTAGAGGAAGCAAAAGAGATCATTGCCGAAGCACAGGAATGGATGTGAGCCTATAAATCCTTTTTCGCCGCCACCGGGAGATAAGGATACCAGGTGAAGTACAGAACTACCGAGCAAAGCAGGGCAATAAAGAGGAAGATAAAGGCGGGTAAGTGCCAGTGACCCGTGAGGTACATGGGAAACAGGTAAAAACCGGTAATGGCAATCATACCCAGGAACGTATTTATAACGGCACGTAATGTGCCTTCACCTTTCGGCAGGATTTCGTCAAGAGATAATCCCTCCCCTGCCTTTATTTTTACCGGTTTCCACCAACCGAAAGGTCGTACCGTCCGGTAAAAGGAGACCAGCACATCCGTGTCTACCGGTGCGGTAACAACTGAACCGATGATAGAGGCTAATAGGGAACCGGCGCAGATGGGCGGAAAGATGACATACATCGGGGCAGAAGGATAAAAAAGCGCGATCAACGAAAGCAGAATACCACCGGCGACCCCGGCTGCATATCCCCAGCCGGTCATACGCCACCAATACCAGCGCAGCACATTGGGGATAACAATTCCCGCTCCCAACGCCATCATCATCCAATTCCATACCTGGGCAATCGATGTGGCCTGGAAACCGATAGCAATACCGATTATAACGATGAAAAAAGTGGCGATGCGACTGAGCCTCACCCACTCTTTGGCGCTTAATTTTTTTGCCGAGAAGGGCTGAATCAGGTCCCGGACTACGAATGAGGCGGCGCTATTGATGGTGGCGCTGAAGGTGGACATGAAAGCCGCCAGTAACCCGGCAATAACAACGCCCCTGAGTCCCACGGGCAAGAAACGGTGCAGCACGATGGGCATGACCTGCTCGGGGTCACTGACATTTGCAATCCCCGCGATTGCCAATAGTGTGATACCGGCTGCCATACCCCAGCGTGCCATGAGAAAAAAACTCCAGGCTGCCCCGACTTTCGCTGCATCCCGGGCATCCCGGGTGGCCAGGAAGAGCTGGAAATCATACATCTGAGCGGGGCCACCGGCATTAAGCAGCAGGCCTTTAAGCACCCAGACAATAATCAAGGCGCCAAATAGTTCATACCCGGCGTTCTCGGAACCGGCCAGTTCATCAAGGCGCCATTGGGGCAGCACGGAGTTCCACCCCTGGGGTACTTTTTCGGCAATGAGTTCCGGTGTCAGTTTAATATAAGCGACCACGGCGATCACGATGCTGGAAAGCGTTAATATGACCGTCTGTATAACCTGGGTAACCACGACGCTGAAGTAACCTCCCAGGATAACATACAGCGTTGTCAATGAAATAATAATCACGGCGGCATGGGATGCGCTGAGAGGCAGGTAAACGGTCGCAAATTTACCGATACCCTGGAAGGCGTAACCGATGAAACCGGCCAACGTAATAATGGCCATAACCGCGTAAGCGGTACGGGCAACTTTGCCTCCCTTTTCGCTGCCGAACCGGGTAACCATCCATTCGGCAGCGGTTAAAACCCGCGAGCGCCTGACCCATTTTGCCATATAGGACATGAAAAAAGCGCCCATCATAAAGCCCCACATCCAGTGAATCCACATCGATTTCATTCCCAAAAGAAAAAGCATTGAAACGATCCACATGGTACCGGTAATATCGAAGGTGGAAACCGATCCCGACATGGCCAGGGCTAACCAGTGCATTTTCCGGCCGCCCAAGAAATAAGATTCGAGATTTCTTGATGCCCGTTTTTGGTACCGGAAACCCAGTCCCATCACAATTACAAAATATAGAACAATGATCGCAATATCAATATAACCCATTTGACTCCTTTTACACTTTACTTCCGAGTAGCGGCATTTGTCCGGAAAAATTTATAACACAGGTAGAAAATAGTGTCAATCATGAATAAATATTTTACTTTCATTGACATATAGTCGGATATCTGATAGATATTTAATTTAAGCAAATGTTCAGGAGAATTTATAATGCAAATGAGTAAACTTTTTATCAAAACCCTGCGGGACGACCCGAGTGAGGCTGAAGTTACCAGTCATAAGCTGCTGCTGCGCGCCGGTTTTATTCGCCAATTAGCAGCCGGTATTTTTATTAATCTTCCTTTTGCCAAACGATCCACCGTAAAAATCGAAAATATCATCAAGGAAGAAATTGAAAAAATAGGGGGTCTGGAGATGACCATGCCGGTCATTCACCCGGCCGATATCTGGAAAGAGAGTAAACGCTGGTACCAGATCGGCGGGGAGATGGGTCGGTTTAAGGACCGGAATGATCATGATATGGTCCTGGCCATGACTCATGAAGAAGTGGTGGCATATTTGGTACGCAAAGAAATAAGATCCTATAAACAACTGCCTTCCCTAATTTATCATATCCAGACAAAATGGAGAGACGACCCGCGGCCCAGGGCCGGTTTGATACGGGTGAGAGAGTTTGTGATGAAAGACAGCTACAGCCTGGATGAAACGGAGGAAGGGCTGGATAAGCAGTACAAGAATCATTACCGGGCATATTTTAATATCGCCCATCGCTGCGACCTACCTGTGATTGCGGTGAAATCCGATGCGGGCATGATGGGTGGTAACATTGCTCACGAGTTTATATACCTGACTCCGATTGGAGAAGACACCTTGATGATCTGTAAGAAATGCGGCTTCTCCGCCAATCGTCAGATTGCCGGGTTCTTCAAACAGGCAGATGAAAAAGAACAGGTAAAACCGGTTGAAGAAGTCGAAACGCCCGGTGTTACTACGATTGAAGACCTGGCAAAGTTTTTAAATATCCCTGAATCGAAAACAGCCAAAGTTGTTTTTAAGGTTGCGGAAATAAAAGAAGAAGAGGAATACAAAGACAGGTTGGTAATGGCTGTCATCCGGGGCGATATGGAGGTCAGCGACACCAAACTTGTGAATGTCTTGCAAGCCAGATCCCTCAGACCCGCTCAAGACGAAGAGATAGTGGAAAAAGGCACTGTGCCGGGATACGCGTCACCCGTGGGCTTAAAAGATGTGATGGTTGTGGTTGATGATTTGATTCCCGCTTCCACCAACCTGGTTGCCGGGGCAAACCAGGAAGGTTATCACCTGCTGAATGTCAATTATGATAGAGATTATAAAGCCGACATCACGGGCGATATTGCCCAGGCCCGGGACGGCGATTCCTGCCCCCAATGCCAGGCGCCTTTGCAGGGTTTTCGCGGCGTTGAGATTGGTAATATTTTTAAATTGGGCACCCGTTACAGCGATTATTTAGGCTGCAACTTCTTAGATAAAAACGGGAAGTGGCGGCCCATTGTCATGGGCTCCTACGGTATCGGTGTGGGGCGTATGTTGGCCTCGATCGTTGAGGAGCACAATGATAAGGACGGCATATGCTGGCCCATTAGCGTGGCCCCTTTCCACCTCTATTTGATATCGATCGGAGATAAAGGAAAAGAGATCGCCGACAGTGTGTATGAGCAATTATGGAAGGAAGGCATAGAAGTATTGTACGACGACAGGGACGATTCGCCCGGCATCAAGTTTAAAGACGCCGACCTGATCGGCTTACCGCTGCGCATGACCATCGGTGACCGCTCGCTGCAAAAGGGTGGTGCGGAATTGAAACTGCGAAGGGAAAAGGAAAGCATAATCATCCCGGTCGACGAAATAACCGAAAAGGTAAAAGAATTGAAAAATCGCCTGGAAAAAGAACTTTCCCAAAAAGTGGCTGAAAAAGCTTCCGAATTAGTAGATTAAAGGGCTTAAAGGATTTGTGAGGCGAGACCGGTTAGAAGCGGTAGAAGATACCGGCCCGGCCGCCGATAAACGAAGCGAAATCAGCACTGAAAGGTTTCCGGTAAAAAAACGCGGCCTGGAAACCCAAATGTTTCAATTGCAGGAAGCGGGCCATTACTTCCGTTTGCGTCCCCCAATATTTTTCGTCTTCCATCATCATCTCGTTGTCCGCGGTGAAATAATTATAATTCAATCCGAAGAGCAGGCTGAAATACCAGCCGTTTTTTAGCACCAACAGGTCATATTGGAGACTCAACTCACCCGAATAAATTTTGAAATAATGCGTATCCTTCACATTGTTCGCTCCCGTACTCCAGGTGTCTACCTGGGTGTATTCATACTGCCGGTGCCCGAAATTCATGCTGGCCCCAGGTACTAAGTAAAGCCGTTTCAGGATGGGAACATTGATACTGAGATTAAATCCTAAGCCCATGTTGTTTTGCTTTTTTTCGATAAAGTTCATCCCCATGTAGGATAAAGGCAACTGAGATTGCTCGAAAAAATCCGCAATTCCATGGTTATAATTCATATTGAGATTAACCGAAAAATCGGCCGAAACGCCCCATGACAATAGAGACAAAGTTAAAATTGCGATTAACATTAATTTTTTCATCGACTACTCCTTTTAAAAACGGTTATACGGATTTTCTATTTAATTGGTTCAGAAATCGGGCAAATAAAAGATATATTTTTAAACTTTATGAGATTAATTTCGTAATTAAGATATTAAGATTACTTAGACTTTCAGGAGGATCTTATGAAGAAAATTGCAGTTGTTTTTTTGGTCGTTACGGCAGTGTTTTTGTTTGTTTTTACGAATGGATGCAAAACCTCGGATACGGTGGTGGATCTGTTTACCCTGGCTGCCACATCCGGATATTCGAAGACTGTCACCACACTTGATCCGGATGATACCGGTCTTACCAGCATTAATCTATTTCTCGCCATCCGTAACCGGGGCGATGTGGGCGGAACCATTACCGATTGGTCCTTTAAGATCAGGCATAATATTGTTACCCTGGTGGAAATTAACCGGAACAATTATCGGAATTATAAACTTGTTGTTTCAGAGGATATGACGGTTCCAAGGGATGAGGTAAAGGAGTTTTACGTCTATACGCCGCTGCCTTTTCAACAGAATGCCCTGACCCGGGACGAACTGTCTTTCGAACCTTACGTGCCTACCTCCGTAATCGCCGAGATTGAAATAACCAATGATAAAGGGGAAGTTCACATAGTAACCGGTGCCGGGTTATATACCTATGAACAAGGCAAAACGCCCGAATCGAGATACGATATCGTGGGTGACTGGGAATTTAAACGGGTTGTAAACGGCCAGGCAAAAGAAAAGCAGAAGATGGTTTTTGTGGGCGCCAAAATCAGCGGCAGATACGCGCTCTATAAATTCGGTTCCAACGATGTGGATGAAACCGGTTCTTATATGGTTACCAATTACAAGTATTTGACCTTTACCTCGGACCTGGGCAACCAGTACTGGGGCGAATTTACCGATGAAACCCACATGAACGGTACCCTGATGATTCCGGCAACCCGGAACGAGGACAGTAAAACCGGGACCTGGACAGGAAAAAAACTCTAAATCTAAATTGAAAGGTTATAAATAAATTGGGGGGGTTCAGAGCCTTTGTGCGCTGAACCCCATTTTTTTCATTTTCGATTTAATAACTCTTTTCCAAAATCAGGGCTTTGTAATCTTTGTAAAAACCGAAAGCGAGCAGCGGTTTTTTATAGGGACTGTCCAATACCGGTTCGTCATTGACCGCCTCTACCTTGATGAATTTTAAGGGCTGAAACTTCCGGCTGATGAGAACTTTGAAAAATTCTAAGTACTCCGGGATGAGGGGAGAATCGGCGGACACTTTGAAATCAAGCTCCTTGCCGTTCTTCTTTGATACGAGCACATTTCGGCTGCCGTGAAAAACCAGGTGAGTGGTGGGCAGCCGGTGGGGCAGTGGAAATCGCAGTTCTTCAAGCCCGATGCCGCAGGGCGATACCGGATCCGCCGCGTTCATCCAATATATCGCGTCTTCGGGCAGGCCCCGCTTCAAGATACGAAAAGCAATGGGTGTGCAAAATTGCAGTCCCGGGATGCCTTTAAAAAATTGACCGGTGAAAATTTCGCCGGATAACTCCATCAACCGCAGCACCGGGAATATATTTCCCCACCTGAGGGGCGGCAGCTCATTCCATAATATCTCCCGGAAAAGAATACCGTACCTTTTAAACAGAAGACGAATGCGGTCCTTTACCAATTCCTGCCGGTCTATAGCATCAAAAGAGTCTTCCCCGGGAAGATTCAACTCAAACCAATGACCTGAAGCGGGGCGGCTATTCTGCCAGCGGCTGAAACTGAGCCTGCGCCGGGGTACCTTCGCCTCAACCAACGACTCCGCCTGGAAACGATTCATTACGCCACTGCGGACGGTTTGATAATCGTCATTGCTGATGCGCCCCTGCCAGGCGAGTTCCCAGAGGGCGGTGGTGAGGTCCCCGGTAGAGAGCAGGGCCGCTTCCTTCAGGTCGCTGAAATCCATCTTGCCTCGTGTGCCGGAAAGTATCTTCTTTACGGCCTGCACTGCTTTGAAATTAATTTTGTCCGGCATCGTTTCATCTGTTTCCGGGTGCGGCTCTGAAAAAAGCTCGTAGTCGGAATCAAAACAAAATCCGACGCGCTCTTTGCCACAACCGAACCATATCAACCGGTTCTCCCGCATGACCGTGTCCAACCAATGCGTGTAATAGGACGAGAGCCGGGCGGGTAGGACATCTCCTTCCCAGAGACCTGCCTTGAGAGGGCAGCCGAACAGGTTCTCTAAGCAGTTTTGCAAATCCTCCGGGGTTTCACCCGGCAGGGCGAGACTCTGATAGGTGGCTAAGAATAGGGGCAGTTTTTCGATTTGCAGCGCTCTGAAGACGGGCCGCTCCTTCTTGCGGCGCAGGCGCAGCAATATTTCTACGTTCTCGCTGTCGCAAATCTCCTCTGCTGCCGGTCGACCGTCTTCCCCGGGGGCACGAAACTCGTCCGCGATGACCCGGCCATCCTCGATCAGCGAATCCAGGGCGGTGGAAAGAAGCGCTTCTTCTACTCCCAAAACGGATCGCAAAAAATCACGGGTCACCGGCCCGTAAAAACGCAGCCATTCGGCCAGGAAACCAATCGTCACCTCTTCCCGGCCGGACGAAAGTATCTCGCTCATATCGAGTTTTTCGGCAATATCGGCCAACGCGTCTTCCTCACCCGGGATATTCAAAACCCGGCTCACCCGCGGCAGGTTCTCTAAGGCGATTACGGCTTTAAAAGTATCTTGCCTCCGGCGGGTCAGAACCTTTTTCACCCTAATTTCGCCCTTAGTTTGGCGAAATTCCTCCAAAAACTTTTGTTTAATTTCATTATTTTTGGGTGACCGGGTATTTTTATAACTGACTACTGGGTAAAGGCGGTCCGCTATTTCCTCAAGGAGGCTTTCCGGTTCAACCTGGTGATCTCTTTCGATCGCAGCAAGCAGTTCCTGCCACTCCGGCGCCGGGATGAACAGTCGTTCTTTCACCCACTGCAGAAGTTCCTCAGCCGATCCTGGGGAATAACCGGCTTTTACCCGGTGCAGCTTCCGCTGCAAATCGCGGATTAGCTCTTCCGAAAAGCGGGGGCGCAGGTGCGATGAGTAAATCACCTCTTTTATTAAATCGTCGCTCAGGCTGGAGCGCAGCTTAGATTCGGGGGAATCGCCCTCGTACATAAGCTTGTTGGTCTGGCGCCAGATGACCCCGTCCGTGAAGGGTGACGGTTTTTTACCGATTACTTCGCTGACGGCGATTTCCCCGGAACTTATCTCTTCGAGCAGTTGGATCAATGTATCGATCTCAAACTCCCGGTTCATACATTGACGCCAGGTTTCGATCAAAATGGGGAAATCCTCGTAATGCGATACCGCTTCCAGAAGTTTTTTTGAGCGCAGCCGGTTGAGCCACAGGGGCAAACGCTGCCGAAAACTCTGCCGGGGCAGCAGCAGGGCGCACTGGGCATTCTCCCGGAAACGGGCGCCAAAGTATCCGGTACTTTCAAGTTTGGAGCGCAGCAGTTGGCGAATTGCGGCCGGTTTGACCGAGTCAAGAATATCGGCTGCCGAAAAGGCATGGGGCAGGTTGAGCATGATACAATCATTATTGACAAAAACCTCTAAGGGATATTTGTATTTCTCTTCCCAGGCCGCGGCCAGGGCAAGCGCTAAGGGCCGGTTGACCCGTCCGCCCCATAGGGTATGTAAAACAATCTGCTTGGCATCGCTGAGATTGGCGGGATCGCGGAAATGCTCAACCAGTAAATGCTGCCTGTGGGGCAGCGGTGTGCCGGTTTCCTCCTTCTGCCGCTTTAAGAAGTGAATGAGTTCGTCAGCCGCTGCCTCGCTCATGTGGTGACGGGTCAGCAATTTTTCCCTGAATCCCGGTTTTTTTAAATTCTCATCCGCTTCCCGGAGAAAAGAGCCGATTTTTTCGGAAAGGTGGAACGACCGGTTCATCTCTTCGGCCCGCCAGAAGGGCACCAGGGTATTACTTTTTGTTACCTGCGTTACCTCTACGTCGTTGTGGGTGATACGCCGGATGCGCCAGGCCTGGTTGCCGAAGGGGAAGGCTTCCCCTAAGGAACGTTCCCAGACAAACTCCTCGTCTAACTCACCGATTTTGGCCTTGGTGTCGGCCACTCTCAGGTTAAAATAACCGCGGTCCGGGATGACGCCGCCGGAGAGGTAGAGCAGCATGGCCGCATTCTTGCGGGCTTTGGCAGTATTGTCCACCCGGTCTACCAGCAGCCGGGGATTGAGTTCCCGGATGCGGGAATCCGCGTAGCGACCGGCCAGCATCTCTACCACGAGGTCAAACTCCTTTCTCTTGAGATCATGGAAGGGATAGCCGGTGCGAATTTCGCCGTACAATTCGTCTAAATTCCGGCTCTCTAAGAGTGTCATGGATAGGATTACCTGGGCCAGTACGTCTAAAGGGCAAATAACCGGGGAAAAAGTCTCTATCGCTTCGCTGTCGATATTGGCGGCAATGACCGCCGCTTCTAAGAAACCACGGCTGTGCAGGGGATAAAACAGGCCGCGGGAAACCTGGCCCACCCCGTGGCCGGAGCGGCCGATACGCTGGACAGCCGAGGCAATCGAAAAAGGAGATTGTATCAATATCACCTGGTCCACCGAGCCGATATCGATTCCCAATTCTAAGGAACTGGTGGAGATGATACCGGCTAACTCGCCCTCTTTAAAACGTTTTTCAACCACGGAACGGATCTCTTTTGACAGCGAACCGTGGTGGGAGTAGACCCGGTCCGCGCTTGGCCCGTCATTAATGAAGCGAGTCACCTTTTCCACCATGCGCCGGCTGTTGGCAAAGAAGAGGGAAGAACGGTTTCTATTTATGATTTTTCTGAACTCTTCCGTCAGGGCCGGCCACCACTCTCCTTTTACGGCGGTTTCTTCGGCTTTTTCCGGGAAGTTGACCTTGATCTCATAGGCTTTTTTTATCTGCGATTTTACGATCTTAACGCGGCGTTTCCGGTATTCAACCTGGCCGCCGGACTCTTTTTTGGTATAACCGCCAACAAAATCCGCTGCCACATTTAAGGGTTTTACCGTTGCGGAAATGGCGATGCGCTGGAACTCTCCGCACAAGGGAACCAGTCGTTCCACCGCGGTAATTAAATAACTGCCCCGTTTGTTCGGGAGTACCGCGTGAATCTCATCCAGGATCACGGTAGAAATGCCGGTTAATACCCGCCGCCCACCCTTCGAACTCAGGAGTATATTCAGGCTCTCCGGGGTGGTGATAAATATTTCCGGCGGATGGCGCATCATCTCCCTTCTCTCGGCGGGATCCGTATCGCCGCTGCGTACCGCGGTTCGAATCAGGGGAAAGGTCCGGCCATGGGCCTCGAAAAGAGTACGTAATTCAGCTAAGGGTTTTTCCAGGTTGCACCGGATATCGTTGTTCAGTGCTTTCAGGGGAGAGATGTAGAGCACCCTCATGGAATCGGGGGGACTCTCCCCTACCAGGAACCGGTTGATCGCGTAGAGGAAGGCCGTCAGGGTTTTGCCGCTGCCTGTCGGGGCCGTAATCAGCACATGGTCTCCTTTCGCGATCTCCGGCCAGGCCCGTTCCTGGATGTCCGTCGGAGTTCCGACTTGCTCGATAAACCATTCGCGGACCAGGGGGTGAAAAAGGTGCAGCGCAGAATGTTTATCCGGTAATTTTTTTTTCATCTCCTGCTATTTTATCTGATTCTAATTTTTATTCAAGCCCGGACAGGCGCAAAAAAAACCTAATACTTCAGAACCAGGTAATTAGGTATGGGGCTGGTAGATTATCAGCACCGGGACTAACGCTTTTACATCAGTTGGGAATTCCAGCAGCTCCGGGTGCTGAGGCACCCTGGTAATCAGCTTTAACAACACCAATTTCCGGCAAAAATCCTGGAATAGGAATAAATTACCTGTCCCCACCCAGTCTCCCACCCAGTCTGTCCCCAGCCCGGACGAGCCGGAACCAAAAAGGGCCGGAAAGAGACGTTGATTTTCCTTAT
>JAGLQA010000734.1 GCA_023137075.1 Candidatus Aminicenantota bacterium | reverse complement strand
ATGGTTGATGAGAACTCCCTTGGGCTGTCCGGTGGAACCGGATGTGTAGATGACATAGGCCAGTTCACAAGTTCGAGAGTTGAGAGATGAGATTTGTAGGGGCAACCCTGCCCCTACATCCTTATCCTCTTTTTCGGGCACGGCGCCTCGTGCCCCTGCCGTATCCGGCTGCATATAAGCGCCCTCGACAGACTTGATGCCCGGTTCATCAATAAATACCCATTCACTTTTGCAACCGGTCAACCTATCGAATCCCTTGAATATAGTGGTGGTGGTTAAACACAATTTTGCCCGGCTGTCGTTGAGCATATACCTGTTTCTGTCTTCCGGGCTGTGGGGATTAAGGGGCAAGTAGGCGGCGCCGGTTTTTAAAACGGCAATGATTGTGACAATCATTTCAAGTGAACGTTCGACGATAATCCCGGCAATATCCCCTGCCCCCATTCCTTTTCCGATCAATACGCCTGCCAGCCGGTGAGCTTCACTATCCAGTTGACTATAGGTCAGGCAGCGGCATTTTTCCCCAAGGGTCACGTTTTGCGAGACAACTGCAATTCCATGAGGCGTTTTTACGACCTGCTCTTCAAATAATTGGGGAATGGCTTTATCGTTAGGATAGGCTTCTTCCCGATTATTAAAATCGAATAAAATTTCTTTTTTTTCTTCTTCGCCTATTATTTCTAGATCCGATATTTGGATATCGTATATCTCTCCAACCGTGGTGACTATTTTCCTGAAATAGTTAATATATCGGTTCACGGTCTCCTGTTTAAAGAGTTTGGTGCAGTACTGCATGCAAAAAGATAAACCTTCTTCTCTATCTTCGGCAAATAAGGAAATATCAAATTTGGCTATGTTATCATTATACTTATAAGGACTTAACTCAAGTTCCCGGGTTTCCTTTTGCCGGGCAGCGATATTTTGTAAAACAAACATCACATCAAAGAGCGGGTTCCTTCCGGCATCCCGGCTCACATTCACCAATTCCACCAGGTCTTCAAAGGGATAATCCTGATTTTCATAGGCATCGAGGGTGTTGTGTTTGATCTCCTGCAAAAATTCCTTAAATGTTTTACTCCCTGTGGGGAAATTCCGGAGAGGCAAGGTATTGACAAACATACCGATTATGTTCGCTGTATCGGGATGAGAACGGCCTTCTGCCGGTGTGCCCAATACAATATCATCCTGACCGCTTAATTTTCCCAGCAGGATATTTACCAGCGCGGCCAATACCATGAAGAGAGTGACATTCTCCTCTTGAGCCAGGGTTTTTAAGGCTGCCGCTACTTCCCCGTGTATCTCAAAACTTATATTGCTGCCCGCGAAACTCTGAACCTGCGGCCGGGGATTATCTGTCGCCAGGTTCAAGACGGGTATTTCCCCGGCAAAAACATTCAGCCAATAATCCTGCCGCCTTTTGAGCTTGCCTTTTTTTCCTTGCCGGTCGCGCCAGGGAGCGTAATCTTTGTATTGAATCCGTAAAGCCGGTAAGACCTTTGCCTCGTATATGTCAAGCAATTCTTCATTAAATATATCTAAGGATATTCCATCGGATATGATGTGATGTATGTCGATTAAAAACAGGCCCCGACCCTCAGCTAAATTCACCACTTTGGCACGTATAAGGGGAGCCTTCGACAGATCAAAGGGGCGGATAAAACGATCGATTTCGGGATGCATAGGCGGTTCGCCCCTACCCTCAGAAATCCCCTCCTTGGGACTTGCACGGTGGTGCCCGGAGGGCGGGGTGGGTTCAGGCACAGAATCCTGTACCCCTACTCTACTGCCTGCTTTAAAATACTCGATATTAAATTCGATATCTTCGGGATCGTGTATCCGCTGCACCGGCTCCCCGTCGATCATATGAAAAGATGTGCGGAAACTGTCATGCCTGGCAATCAATCTCCTGAAAGCATCTTCCAGTCTTTTTTTATCCGTTTTGCAATCGATTTCAAATACCATGGGCATGTTGTAGGTCTTACTATCAAACTCCACCTGGTTCATGATGTACAATCGTTTTTGTGCCGATGATAATAAATAATACTCTTTCTCTTCGATTTTTTTTATCGGTATATACAGATCCTGCGATGACTCCTTGACAAACCTCGACAACTTACGAATCACCTGCATTTCAAATAATTGCGATAAGGTTATCTTTACACCAAATTCTTTATATATCCCGGAAACCACCATAGTTCCATTTAAGGAGTGACCGCCTAAGGTAAAAAAACCATCTTCACTGCCTATCTTTTCTTTCTCCAAAGCTAAGACCTTTGACCATATGTCCACCAGTTTTTTTCCCATTTCGTCACGCGGCGCCCGGTA
>JAGLQA010000733.1 GCA_023137075.1 Candidatus Aminicenantota bacterium | reverse complement strand
TATGAATATACTGTTACCAATTACTGGGTCTGAGACAAATTTATGATCAAAATTTGACATTCCTTTTTTTTTGCGATATAATCTTACTGCTTAATGAGCAGTAAGGCCAAAAGGAGGATAACATGAATGATCGCCTGATTCAATCGGAATCAAAAAGAAAATTATTATTTAAAAAATTAAGAAAACTCGGTAATTTCAGACGAGGTACTATCGCTGTACGTTACCGAAAATGTGGAAAAAAAAATTGCTCTTGCGCAAAACCAGGGCACAAAGGTCACGGCCCATACTATGAATGGACCACAACAATAAATAAAAAGAGCTACGCAAAAAATCTAAAAACGGGACCTGAATTACAAAAGTATAAAGAAGAAACTGAAAACTATTTAACCTTCATCAAACTCCACAAAGAAATCATTCAAGTAAATGAAGATATCTGCAATTTGCTACCACCCGCTGAAATTAACCACACAGAGGAGGAGGCCCTAAAAAAAAAATTACAGAAATACTTCAGACAAAAATTGAAAATGAAGTAGATAGTATTGTTTCAATGGTTAATAGAGATAAATATGCTAACGGGCATATTGATCTTGAAGTCACTGAGATTTATATTCGTGATTCCATGCATCAAATTGGCAGTATTTTGTTAGAAAAATTATTGAATTCTGACAATGGAGGTTTTCAGGGCAAAACAATACCTTGTGAGAAAGGTCACAAGTTTAAATTTAAGGAACTCAGAGACAAAGACCTTCTGACTGTTTTAGGACCGGTAACTGTAAAACGCGCTTATTATTATGATCCATATTGCAAAAAAGGGTTTTGTCCCAAAGATACTGCACTGGATATCAAAGGGACATCTTTCAGCCCCGGTATGAGACGGATTATGGCAAGAGTGGGTGCATATAGACCTTTTGGCCTTGGGCACGAAGATATTTCCGAATTGGCCGGGATAGAAGTTAATAGCAAAGAAATAGAAAGAATATCTTACCAATTAGGCGCTGATGTTGAAAAGTATTTTAGATATGAAACAGGGCGACTATCAACAAATAATGTAATACCCTTTGAGACTTTGGAGAAAATGTATATATGTATGGATGGGACAGGGGTTCCGGTTGTGAAGAAAGAAACAAAAAACAGGAAGGGCAAAAATCAGGATGGTCAAGCAAAGACAAGGGAAGCGAAACTGGGATGTGTTTTCACACAAACCGCCCTGGATGAGAAAGGATTTCCGCTCAGAGATGAAGGTTCTACCAGCTATGTAGGTTTCATTGAAACAGCCGAGGATTTTGGGGATAGAATTTATGCCGAAGCGTTATCACGTGGCTTAGAAAGAGCGAAAACTGTTTCTGTGATTGGAGATGGCGCTCCCTGGATATGGAATATTGCAGATTTCCATTTTAAAGGGGCAACACAGATTATTGATATTTTTCATGCAAAGGAACATTATTGGAACGTTGCAAGGAAAATATTTGCCGGTGATAAAAATAAAATGAAAATCTGGGCAGAATTCCGACGTAAAGAATTAGACTTAGGGGAGGTTGAAAAAGTAATGTCCGCAATGAAAGCATTATCTCCTACCACTGAAGAAGATAAAGATATAATC
>JAGLQA010000732.1 GCA_023137075.1 Candidatus Aminicenantota bacterium | reverse complement strand
TCATCTTGCAGTGTTGACACGTCATATCGGGTACTTTTATTTTATATAGATTCTCTTTGCTCATTTTTCCAATCCTCCTCAGATCGTACTTACTGTTAAAAAAAACAATTAAAAGCGCCAGGGCTGATATGATTTTTAAAGGATAGGGGATAAACTCGCCGCCGGCTGTAATAAAGTCCATGTCCACGGCACTGCTTTTCCGGATTAGATCAAAGATAAGGCCGGTGGCAACCGAAACAACTATAATTGAAAAAACATATAAAATGGTGATCTTTTTCCCCATCCGTTTGTATACAAACGATATGGTAACCGTATTTGTAGCGGGCCCGGCAATCAGAAAGGCTAATGCGGCTCCGGGTAACACCCCTTTGGCAATCAACGAGGCGGCTATCGGGATGGAGCCGGTGGCGCAGACATAAATGGGAACCGAAATCAGCAAGATCATTACATAGCTGAGCAGCGGGTTGTTCAGGTAATTCGAACCGAAATCGGCGGGTATGAAAGAAGAGATGGCTCCGCCAGCAACAACGCCGATAATCAGCCATTTGGCGATCTCAGAGGGAATAACGACAAAACCGTAATGAAGGGCCTGGCCGAAGGATTTTTCCCGGGGCCGCGTATTATTTGTTTCTATCTCCCGCTTCAACGGTTTTTCATCCTCCTCTTTTCCACCACCCAGGTGAGTGACAATTCCTACCATAATCCCGGATAAAAAAGAGGCAATGGGTCTGAACACAGCAAAAACCGGGCCCATCAGGGCATAGGTGGCAAAAATCGAATCCACACCGCTGGAGGGCGTGGACACCATGAAGGTCATAACCGCACTTTTGGAGGCGCCATCCCTTCTCATGGATTCGGCCAGGGGAATTATTCCGCATGAACAAACCGGCAGCGGGATGCCGAATAGGGCCGCTTTTATGGTCGCCCACATATTGCTTTTCGCGAAGTGCTTTTTTATATACTTTTCACCCAACAGCGTATGTAGTAAACCGGCAAAGAAAAAACCTAAGATTAAATAAGGACTAATCTCCACGAAGAGCCGGTAGGTCTCCAGGAAAAAATCACGGGCCAGATTGATAATCATTTGTTTTTTTGTTGATAATCTTCTATTGCCGACTTAATGCCTTCTTCCGCCAGTACGGAACAGTGCATTTTTTCAGGGGGCAAGCCGTCCAGGGCTTCGGCAACCGCCTTATTCGTAATGCTCAGTGCCTGGTCAACCGGTTTTCCTTTTATCATATCGATGGCCATGGAACTGGTGGCGATAGCGGCAACACAACCGAAGGTCTCGTATTTCGCGTCCGCGATCTTGCCGTCCTTCACTTTTATATATATCCACATGACGTCGCCGCACCTGGAATTCCCCACTTTACCGATGCCGTCGGCATCTTCTATTTTTCCGTAATTTTGTGAATTTTGAAAATGTTCCATTACCTTTTTCGTGTACATCATTTTTTACTCCATTTTGTGCCATCGTTTCCGCACTAACTAAATTATTTGTTCTGCCAGAAAGGGGACACGTTTCGCAGCCTTTCAACAACCGCCGGAAGAACTTCTATTAATTTTTCCACATCTTCCCGGCTGTTATATTTGCCCAGGCTGATTCGTAAACTGCCGTGCGCTTCTTCATGTTTCAAACCGATGGCCAGCAGAACGTGCGAGGGATCAAGGGATCCGGATGAACAGGCGGAACCGGAAGAGAGGGCAAAACCCTGTTGATCCAGCATGGCTAACATCGCTTCGCCTTCGATATATTTTACGGATAGATTTAATGTATTGAACAGCCTTTTGCCGGTATCGCCATTGATTATTACTTCGGGGATTTTTTCAAGGATCTCTTTTTGCAGCCTGTCTCTTAGGGGTCTTAATTTTTTTTTTTCTTCCGCCATTTCCAGGCGGGCAATTTCCGCCGCTTTTCCCATGCCTACAATGCCGTGGACATTTTCCGTGCCGGCCCTGAGTCCTTTCTCATGGCCGCCGCCGAAGAGCAGGGGAGTGATTTTGATTGTCTTTTTTTTGTACAAAACGCCCATCCCCTTGGGGCCGTAAATCTTATGAGAAGAGAAACTCAAAAGATCGACATCGAGGTCCCGGACATCGACGGGTATTTTGCCCGTGGATTGAACCGCATCGGTATGAAAGTAAATCCCTTTGTGATGGGCGATTTTTACCAGCTCTTTGATGGGTTGAAGCGTGCCGGTCTCGTTGTTGGCATGCATGATCGAGACCAGTATCGTGGCATCCGTGATATTCTTTTTCAGGTCTTCGGGATCGACAAAACCATATCGGTCCACAGGCAAATAGGTCACCTGGAAACCGTTTTTTTCAAGGTGTTTGCAGGTTTTCAAAACAGCGGGGTGTTCTATCCGGGACGTAATAATATGATTCCCCTTTTCTTTTAACTTGTAGGCCGTACCCTGAACCGCAAGGTTGTCGGATTCGGTGCCGCCGGAGGTGAAGATTATTTCGCTGCTTCCGGCGTTGATTAGTTCGGCAAGCCTCTCCCTGGCTTTTTGGACCGCAAAATTCGCTTCGCCCGCCTTCCTGTAAAAAGAGGAAGGGTTGTGAAAGTTTTCAATAAAGAATTTATTCATCTCTTCAACGACCCGGGGGTCGGTGGGCGTTGTCGCATTATAATCAAAATAGTATTTCGTCTCCATTTTTTTACCTCATATTAATATAACCATTTTGGTCCCATTTGTCAACTAAAATTTTTTTTGAGTGACTTATATATATTTTCTATATGTCGATGTTTTATTTTAGAACCATTGTACCGGAATATTATCATGAAGATACCGGTTTTACTACCGCCGTGCATTCGATCTCGACCTGGAAACCAAAATGCAGTTCTTTTGTGGGAACCACCGCCCGTGCCGGGCGATGCTCACCGAAAAGTTTCGAATATACGGTGTTCACCCGGTTCCACAACGCGATATCGGATATGTAAACAGTGGTTTTAATCACATGCTCCCTGTCGCTTCCCGCGGCTTCAAGGATAGCAAAAAGATTCTTTATCGCCTGCTCGGTTTGTTCTTCTATTGGACCGGTTCGCTTTTCCCCTGTATGTGGATCGATGGGCAGTTGGCCTGAAACATAAACAATATTTTCATGCACTACGGCCTGTGAGTAATGACCGGCAGGCTGGGGGGCTTCCGGTGTCAGAATTTTTTTCATTGAAATTATATTCCGCAGCAGCCGCCTGTGTTTGCCGGACATTGGGGCGTCTCGCAATCTTCCCTGTTGTGGCCGCAGGGCATCTCCGCCTGCGCAGAACGTCTGCTCTTTAAGAACCCGGGAACGGACCATTGTTTTTCCAATTGATCGGAACCGCATTGGGGACAATTAATGGCTGTGGTATTGATCGATTTTACGAAAATTTCGACCTCACTTCCGCATTTATTACACTTGTATTCATAAATAGGCATTAATTCCTCCTATACACAATTTTTTTTCTAATTATGATTTGAAATTCATTATATCATGAATAGAGCCAGCATTCCATATTCCTCTTTCCGGAACT
>JAGLQA010000731.1 GCA_023137075.1 Candidatus Aminicenantota bacterium | reverse complement strand
GGCCTTAAATTCTTCGAAATATCTCTTGAGCCAGGCTGAAACCTCTTTTCTTTCTAAAGCTGCGGATTTGTTGAAAAAACCGGGGATGGCAGCAGCGATGCTCTTTTTTTTTAATTGTTCATGGGAATAAGCCAGTATCAGGGCCACCGCCCCCTTTTCCGCCTCCTTGATGTCTTTAAACCGGGCGGTCAGTTCAACGATTAATTTATCGTAAACTAAAAATGTACCCAGATGAGACTTCACTACTTCATGCCAGCCGGAAACCAGCATAGAACTAAACCATACAAGAAAAAGAGAAAAAATCAGTGTTTTTTTTCGGCTCACTTATTTAATCCTCCACTTTTTTCAACATTATCCTGGTAAAAACCGTTTTATCCTCGCACACTCTCTCCCAATCGGCAATTTTATCGATGCTAATTAGATCGGAATTCGTCTCTTTTACTAACACGGCTTCACCTGCCCTGAGCATAAACACCTGCCCCTTTTCCAGGAAACCGTCCTGCCATAATTTCATATGGTGTTTGTTGGTGCCATGCCGTGGGGTCAAAATAAACGCTTCCAGCCTCGTTTTTTTTGCCTGTTTATTTACCCGGTCAACCAAGTCGTTGATAATCAAGCGAATATCGGATCCGGTTGTCCGGATTTTATGTAAAAAAATTTTCCCCGACATATAGGAAAAGGAGTATTCATTACTGTTTACCGGGTAAAACTCAATCCCTGCCAGGTTTCGCTCCCGCGACAGATCCTCCGCTGTTTCCTCCGGGATAACCGGGGGTTTTTTTACTTGTAGGTTCCGCAGCACAAAACCGGTTAGCAGCAGGATGATGAATATAGAGCCGTATTTTAACAATTTTTCAAGTTTTAGGTAGGATTTCTTCCCGGAATTGCTGTGGCTTTCGGTTTTTGCCGGGAAAGAGTACTCTTTACCCGCCACTGCTATCCGGCCCTTATAAAGACCTTCTTTCTCAAGAGTTTCGAAAAACCTATCGATATGCGTCAAATTGAGCCTCTTTAACTCAGTCCTCCTTCTGTAACGAAGCATTTTTTTAACTTCATCACTTTTCCTCCTCGATCCTCGCGGCTGTTGAGGGCAGCAGTGGAAGAAAGGATTATTAAAACCGCGCACTCCGGGCGGGGATTTTCAACCGCTGCCCGGGCCGGATCATGTAATTACGGCGCAGACGGTTTAACCGGGCAATAGCGGAAATCGATGTGCGATAGCGCCGGGCAATACCGGAGACCGTTTCTCCCCGCCGCACGCGGTGAATAATATAACTTGCTGCAGGAGGAATCCAGCGGGACAATTTTTGAAAAACCGACAGCGCCTGTCGACCGGCTCCCACCGGCACTTTTAGGTGATACTCCCGTGCCGGGGTGGCATTGTGGCGCAGCTCGGGATTGAGGCCTGCCAGGTCATTCTTCCCCAATCCCAGGGTCTGCGACAGGGTAGATAGCTTAACGGGCCGGTTGATAAGAACGATTTCGTATGTGATGGGAGGATCGGGTTCCGGGAGTTCGAATCCGTATTTCTCCGGGTTCCTGATAATCAGCAAGGTGGCGATAAACCGGGGGACAAAACGGGCGGTTTCCCTGGGCAGCATAATAAATAGGTCCCAGAAATTGTCTAAATAATTGAGCCGCTGATTGCGTATCACCCGCTGTACCTGGAATTCACCGCAGTTATAAGAGGCTAAGGCTGTGGTCCAATCACCGAATAGGTTGTGTAATTCGTTCAGGTATTTAACCGCTGCCCGGGTTGATTTTGCGGGATCCATCCTCTCGTCTACCCAGCGGTCCCGTTTCAGGCCGAACCGGTAACCGGTGGAGGAAATAAATTGCCAGATCCCCAATGCCCGTGCCCTGGAATAGGCGCGAACTTTGAACCAGCTTTCGATCATGGGAATCCAGGAGAGCTCATCCGGGAGTCCCGCATTTTTCAGTTTCAGGAGGATCATGTCGCGATACCGGCCCGACCGTTTATACCCTTCGAGAAAATATTTCCTTTCCTTTGTTTGAAAACTTTTGATTTCCGCCAGCACATACTGGTTCTCGGTCAGGGGGATGGATTTGTGGTTGTTTATCACTTCATTGTGGTGGGAGGCATAAATTTCCCGGATTCTCTGGGCAATCATTAACCTCAAATCGTTTTTCTCCTGGAAAAGAGATGAATCCTGGGAAGCCTTCAGCTTGATGATAATGCCGTAGGCTTCGTCCAGGGCCTCTAAGGCCGACTCGTTATCTCCTTTTTCCCGGGCTGTCAGGGCTTCCTGGTAGGTTTCCAATGCCTGTTCCATTAAGTCGAGCAGGTTTTCACTTTCCGGTACATTCCCGGAGGTATCATCTAGTGGTTGTGGATTTTCCGGGTTCGCTTCCTGCCTGTCAACCGCAGCCGTATCGGTAGTGGAACCGGCATCCCGGGGCTGGGTATTGGCCTGATGGTCGGTTGAGCACCGGGTCAAACACAGGCTGAAAACTATAATAAAAACAACGATCAATCGGTTTGAATGCTTCATTTTTTTCATTTCACACCAGAGGGTAACTTTATACCATGGCGTTTCCCTTTAGTCAAACAGGAATCGCTAATCCTGCTTTTTGTTTTTCAGGCATAATCCCGGACTTGCTGGATACCTGGTGGTTGGCTCTAACGGTATTTTTCATCTTAACTTTTTCGTCTTTTAATCAATTTTTCATAAATATGCCGGGAAGT
>JAGLQA010000730.1 GCA_023137075.1 Candidatus Aminicenantota bacterium | reverse complement strand
GGTTCCGGCTCGTCCGGGTTGTGTAGAGGCCTCGAAATTCAAATACGTTAAAATAAAAAAATTAATCCCACGGGGTTGACTTTGTTTTTTTAATATTGTATATGTGAAATATGACCGGCATGGTTGTTTATAATAGAAGGAGGGCTTCATGAAAAAAGCAATTTTACTAAAATATATTTTAGGAGGTTTAAATGAAATATAAAAAACTTTTGTTTATTTTTGTTTTTTTTGTTTTTTTTGCATCCTCTACCTTGTGCTATGAATTGCCCGATATCTCGCAAAAATCGGGTAAGTGCATTGCCTGTCATAAAAAAGAAAGCACCGCCCTTTACCAGGAGTGGGGGCGGAGCAAGCACCACGGCGCCAATATCGGGTGTTATGAGTGCCATAAAGCAGAACCGAAGGAAAAGGGTACTTTCCGTCATGATGTAAAAGACGAGAAAGGGAAGCTTATAAAAGGTGAGTACATCAAGGTAATTGTCAGCCCTAAGGACTGTGCTCGCTGCCATGAAAAAGAAGTTAAAGAATTTGCCTCCTCTCATCATTCCCAGGCAGGACGGATTATGGGCTCTTTAGATAACCTCCTGGCCGAGGTAGTCGAAGGTAACCGCGCCTATAAAACAGAGGGTTCTCCTTATGGAGAATCGGCCGCTGCCGTCAATGGCTGCTGGCAGTGTCACGGCTCCCAGGTAAAAGTGCTGAAAAACGGGAAATTAGACCCTGCTACCTGGCCCAACACCGGTATCGGAAGGGTCAACCCAGACGGTTCGGAAGGAAGCTGCACCGCCTGTCACAGCCGTCATCTTTTTTCTATTACCCTGGCCAGGCATCCTGAGAATTGCGGTAAATGCCACATGGGGCCCGACCATCCGCAAATAGAGATCTACAATGAGTCGAAGCATGGTATCGCTTTCCGGGCCAATATCGACGATATGAACCTGGACAGTTCAAAGTGGATCGTGGGTGAAGACTACAGCGCGGCCCCTACCTGTGCTACCTGCCACATGAGCGAGACGAAAACCCTGGGGCTTTCCCATGATATAGGATTACGTATCAGCTGGAACAACCGGCCGGTTTTTTCTATTAGACCGGAAGAGTCCGATGCCAAAATGGGCCTGCCCGGCAAGGATATCCCCTGGCAGACCAGGAAGAAAAACATGGAGCAAGTATGCATATCCTGCCATAATAAAAATTTCATCGATAATTTCTACAGCCAATATAATGCCCTGATCGATCTTTATCACCGGAAATTCGCCAAACCGGGCCAGGAATTGATGGACCTGGCCAAGCCCCTTCTCTTCCCGGTGAAATTTACGAATAAGATCGATTTTACCTGGTTTGAGTTGTGGCACCATGAAGGAAGAAGAGCACGGCACGGCGCTTCCATGATGGGCCCTGATATTACTCATTGGCACGGCACCTATGAAATCGCCCGGAACTTCTATACGGAATTCATCCCTGAAATCAGACATCTCATAGCAGACAACCGCCAGGGCCCAAAAGCAAAAGAGGCCAAAATCCTGGAAGATAAATTGAACGAGATTCTAAATAATGCGGATCATAGATGGTTCATCGGCAAAATGGATCCCGCAGAGAAAGAGAGAAGAAAAAAACGGATGAAAGAGTTCCAGGCCAGGTACAAAAAATAAGGCAAAATCTAAGGTTGATAATGAAAATCAAATTTTCTCTTTTTTTAAAAATCCCGGCGCTGTTATTTATCTTGCTGTTAGTTCCGGATAACCAGGGCGCCGGGAACCTGGAGTTATTCTCAAAGCCTCCCCGGTATCATACAACGGATGAGTCGGGTGAGGTAATCTTGAAGTTAAAGAAAGCTATGTGGATATACGATTGTGTGGATTGTCACAAGGATTTTAAAACCAGGAAGCAGCCCAGGGAGATGGTCTCGGACCACAGGGAACTTCTCTATGACCATATCAAAGGTAAAAACTGGTGTTTTGCCTGTCACTATGAAGAGCCGGATAAACGGAACCGCATCTTCCTGGAAGGGGATATCTACCATGGGCCGCAGGATATGATCAAGCTTTGCAGCCAGTGTCACGGGGAAAAGAAACGGGAATGGGAAATAGGTATCCATGGTAAGGTAACAAAAACCTGGCTTACCTACGGCGAAAAAGAAGGTGAGAAGAAGTCCTGTGAAAATTGTCATTCTCCCCACCATCCCCGGTCCTTTAAGGTAAAACCTTTCCCCGGTCCAAAGGTGAGATTTGCCAGGCAGGTGGAGAACCATGAGTAATAATAAAAGTAAAGATAAATTATCCAGGAGGACATTTGTTAAAAAGGCGGCCTTTTACGGGGCCGCGGGAGTCGGGCTTTTCGGCCTGGCCGCCACCCCCCTTCTTAAACGGGATACCGGCGATAGTTTCAAAGATCTCTTCCAAAAACATTATAAAAAACTCGATGAAGAAAAGCTAAAAATAATATTGAAAAAGCTGGAAGAAAAAACGAAAAAGCAGTATGGCGCAGATGTGCGGATCGACGCTGACAAACCTATCAAAGATGTGGTCTTCGGGTATGCTTTAAACTTAGATGTCTGCATCGGCTGCCGCAAATGTGTCCAGGCCTGTGTGGAGGAAAACAATCAATCCCGGGACCCGGCAATCGAATACATCCGTGTCCTCGAGTTGGATAAGGGAGGTTTTAACCTGGAGCATGCGGAACATAATTATGACCACGAGGTTCCGCTGGAGGATAAGTTTTACTTGCCGGTCCAATGTCACCAATGTGAAAATCCCCCCTGTGTACGGGTATGCCCGACAAAGGCCACCTGGCAGGAAAAAGACGGCATCACGGTGGTAGATTATAATTGGTGCATCGGCTGCCGTTATTGCCAGGCTGCCTGTCCTTATGATGCCCGTAAGTTCAATTTCTTTAAGCCGAAAATCAAAGCAGAAGAGATTAATCCCCGCCAGTCCTATTTAGGCAACAGGATACGACCGGCCGGGGTGATAGAAAAGTGTACTTTTTGCATACAAAGGACCCGGAAAGGGTTGATGCCTGCCTGTCTGGAAGCCTGTCCCACAGGAGCCAGGAAATTCGGTGACCTTACGGACCAGCAAAGTTCGGTGAGGTATATCCTGGAAAATAAGAATGTGTATGTGTTTAAAGAGGAACTGGGTACAATACCCCGTTTTTTCTACTATTTTGATTAGGTGGTTAAAATGAAGAAGAATATCTTTTCTTTCATATCGGAACTATTCCTCAATATGTTCTCCGGTTCCAAAAAATATCGTTTCTGGCTCCTTTCCCTGGGCGCTCTCATACTTATCGGTTTCCATTTTTACTGCCGTCAATTGGCCACAGGTATGGGAGTAACCGGGATGACGGACCAGGTCTCCTGGGGTTTTTATATCTCGAATTTCACTTTCGTGGTAGGACTCGCTGCCGGGGCAGTAATGCTCGTCATCCCCGCTTATATTTACGATAAAAAATCAATGCACGAGATAGTAATATTCGGCGAATTGCTGGCCATTGCATCCGTAGTTATGTGTCTACTGCTGGTAATGGTAGACCTGGGCAGACCCGACAGGTTCTTTCACATGTTTCCCATTATCGGCCTTTTCAACTGGCCCTCCTCCATCCTAACCTGGGATACCATCGTGTTGACCGGCTATTTCCTGTTGAATATCTACATTGTATTTTACCTGCTTTATATGAGATACCTGGGTAAAACCCCGGAAAAGAAGTACTATATCTGGGCTGTATATATTTCCGTTCTCTGGGCAGTTGCCCTTCATACGGTAACCGCTTTCCTCTATAATGGGCTGGGAGCCAGGCCTTTCTGGAACTCTGCCATCATAGCGCCCCGGTTCGTGGCTTCTGCTTGTGTTGCCGGGCCGGCCGTCATCTTCCTATCTCTGAAGTTACTCGGGAAGTACACCAGGCTGGAATTTTTCTTCTTTGAAAATGCCACACGGGTACTGAGAAACATAATCACCATCGCTCTTTCGATAAATGTTTTTTTTCTATTGAGCGAGGTCTTTACCGAATTTTATACCCAGGGTATGCATACAGCCTCGGTGCACTACCTCTTTTTTGGCCTCAATGGACATTTCGCCCTAACTCCATTTATATGGTTGTCCATCATCCTCAACACAACTGCTCTTATTATGCTCTATATCCCAAAGCTGCACGGCAGTGACCGGGCTTTCACTATTGCCTGTGGGCTTACGATTACCGGTATCTGGCTGGAAAAAGGTATGGGTTTTATCGTACCCGGGTTTATCCCCACTCCTTTAGGTGAGATCGTGGAATATTTCCCCACGCTTACTGAATTTCTAATAACACTCGGAATTTTGGCTTTCGGGCTGCTGGTCTTTACCCTGTCAATCAAAGCCGTGCTGCCTCTGGTTCAAACGCCCCGCAACATAAAGATTTTGTAGGGTGAGGTGGTGTGTTTTGATAATAATTTGTTGTTGACAAATGGCT
>JAGLQA010000073.1 GCA_023137075.1 Candidatus Aminicenantota bacterium | reverse complement strand
TCCTTGGGCGATATAACATCAGTAATAAAGACTCCGTCGGCTTTACCCCAGATGATCTGCTGTTTCCCAACCCGGATATCTATTGAATTGAAAAAAATATCCAGGTAAGCCTGCCGTAACCCTGTTTCTAATTCCTGGTTCTGATAGTGATTGATGTAAGGATTCACCTTAAAGGCGACTTTTTTATTGGAATTTTCAATGTTCAAGTTGAAGGTATTTTGAATGATTGCAAAATAATTATCATCTGAAAGAAGCATTCCACTGTAATTCCTGACATACCCGGTAAATAGAGGCGACTGTGCGGTAATACCCGGTATTGATAATAAAAATATTATCACTGCCAATACTGTTTTTTTCCGGATTTTATTTCGCATCAAATCCCTCTTTTCATCATTCTTTCAGTAAACTGTCTTTCCTGAATTCCAGTATTTATCTTTACGTTTTTTAAAGACATTTTTGTTGAATGTTTCTTCTGCCGGTTTTTCATTTCAGAATGTAATATAATCCAGTATCCGTTTATCTTTTCATATTTTTCTACCTTCAGGATCTTTAATAATTCACCATCTTCATCATAAAATTCCTTCTTTTTACCGATCCATTTATCTTTAATGATCCAGGTCAGTGTCCGGGAATACATGTATTCTTCTTCTTTGGGTGTACTTTCAATAACGTAACATTCTTCATTATCAAGTTTTTCCATACGGATGAATTTATGATTATCCGCTGATGGCTGCCGGTCTCCAAGATCATCATAAGTAAAGTCCGAACCCATAAAATAATCACTTTTACTATCACTGGAAATTCTTTTTACCCTTTTCAGAGCAGGCAGGTATATCCACTGATCATCACTTTTTCCTTCTTTGGTGTAACTCCAGCTCATAAAGGAAGTATTACGGACATCCGCGGGAGCAACAAAAAACATGATCTTTTTTTCAATATCCTTATCATCTTTTAAAAATTGTTTGATCTCTCTTACCCTCTTATTACCACGGGAATCTATCAGGGTCATGGTAAGGTTAGCGCTTTGATCATCTCCTGCCGGTCTGTTATAGACTTTTGTTATTATTTCCAATCCATCCGGTTTTTCCTGGGGAAAAGTAAAGATTGAAAAAATAAAAAGAACCAGGGTTAAAATTTGAATTTTTTTTATTGTCATTTAAGACCTCCATAAATTAATTTTTATCTTTTTTAAAATATATATTTGACATATAAAGCATCAAATACATTATTGAAATTGTGCCCACAAAACTGGTAAACATGTTTAAAGAAACCAGGGCCCCCAGCGCCCGGTTAGGCGGGAAGGCTGAAAACAGCAGCACTAAAAATCCTGCAATAACTACCAGGGCATTAAATACAATAGCCCTCCCGGAATGCAGCATAGTGTACTGACCGGTCATGATTTTATCTCCGGTCTCCCCGGCATATATTTTATACCGTTCAATAAAATGTACGGCATAGTCAATACCTATACCAACTGCAATACTGGAAAGCAGGGCGGTGGTGGTACTTAAAGGGATGTTAAAGATTCCCATTATCCCAAAACTGATTGTTGCTGTTATGATGATAGGGATAGAGCCTATGATTCCGGCAGTAATCTTCTTAAACATGATGGAGAGAAGAATAATAACTATAAGTAGGGATAATAAAAGGCTTAAAATCTGCCCCTGAAGGATAAGGTCGGTAAAAATTAGGCCTTTATAACCTGAACCCGCATAGTTAAGATTTACATTTAGTTTCTTAAACTCCGGGATATATTTTTTAATAATATCGATGGCGCTGTTAATTGCTTTGGAATTATCACTTTTAAGTTGAATAAGAAGATTTGCCTTCCGATAGTTATAATTAACCACTTTCCAGAGATTTTCCGGGTCTCCGGACATTTCATACAGGAGCAGGTACTGGGCATTCAGGTTTTTTGAATCCGGGATAGTATTGTATTCTTCCCGGTCTGCATGCATCACCTTATTCATCCTCTTCAGATAATCTGCCAGAGAGAAAGAATTTCCGACTATTTTAAGTTTTTCCACATCATTCTGCAGCTTGTCCATCAGGTTTAAGATATCCGGGTTTTTAAAAGCGTCACCCTCTGTGGAATCAAGTATGATGTTCAAAGAAGATGTCCCTCCAAAATGTTTGTTGATAAACCGGTCTGTAATAACAATACTGCTGTCTTTTTCAAATTTTTCCAGGAAACTTGAATTTATCCATACTTTCCCGATTCCTAATAATGATACAACAATAATCACAATTGTCAGTATAATGGTCAGATATTTATATTTAGTAACCCATCGTGAAAATCTAAAGCTGAGCTGCTTTTCAGCAGCAGCAGCTTCTTTTTTGCTCTTTTTCTTCCAATTAGGGATTCCAAAAGCCATTAATCCGGCAGGAATGAGAACAAGTGAAAGGACCATAGCCATAATTACTCCAAAAGCGGTAAACATTCCAAAATATTTTATGGGATAAACCTGGGAGGTTATCAGGGAGATGAATCCGACAGCAGTGGTAATTGAGGTCATTACTACGGGCTTGTACATTCCCCGGATCATATCTAATGTGGCTTCTTTTTTTGAGGCCAGGGGATGTTCCTTCATATAGAGATGGAGATGGCTGTAGAGGTGGATCGCATCTGCTACACCAATAGCAATAAGCATAATGGGTATCATTGTTGAAACAGCATAGATGGGGATCTTAACAGCTGCCATTAAACCAAATGTCCAGATTGTACTGAACAGGACAACCAGCATGGTCAAAATCATTGCCTTAAAGCTCCTGAGCAAAAGCAGAAGAACGATCACAATAACCAGAATAACTATCGGTACCATGCGTTTCATATCGCGTGGCCCAAGATAGGCCATTGTGCCCTCCACAATAGGCCTCCCGGCAACGTACAGCTTTTCAGGTCCCTCAAATCCTTCAGCCATTTTTAGAATTCGATGATAAAATTCCTGCGAAAAGGAATCATCTCCAATCTCCGCAATTATCACGGTTACTTTTTCATCGTTTGAAACCAGTCGTTCAAATATCATCTCATTGTTCCGTACATTCTGCTGAATTTTCTTAACTGCCTCTTCATCTTTTGGTAATTTTTTAAAAAAAGGTCTGACATCCATTCCTTCTTCCGTACCTATAATATTGTCCGCGGTATAAAGAGAGGTAACATCATCTTTTTCAATCTCTTTCATTTTCTGAAGCGCTTTGGTGATGTCTTTGATTTTTTTAATGGTCCCCGGGTTGTAAATACCGTTCCGGTTTTCAATGGCAATGATAATTCCGTCTTTAATATTGAACCATTCCTCAGCCATATTACTGTATACAAAAGCCGGATGCTGTTCGGGCATATACTTATCAAGATCTGTTTCCATCCGTGTGTTGGATTTCATAATCATAAAAAAGGCAAAGGATATTGCGAATATCAGAAAAAGGGCCGCCCATTTATAATTAGTTAGTTTTTTTAAAAATCTACTCATTTTTCCTCCTGTTCTATATTCAAGATATAGGTTTTATTCAAATTGATATCATAGTATTTATCGATTTCCATAACTTTTCTCCATCTTTTCTAAGATTAAAGGAATATTCGGATTTTTTCCATTTTTTTATAATTAGACGCAGGGAGCCCATAATAATCAGTACCAACTGTTCTGCCTCAATATCCGGCCTGATCTCCCCGTTTCTCTGTCCGCTTTTAATGATAGACAGGATCAATTCAAAATTAAAATCCATTATAGAGTATATTTTCTCGGAAAGCCGCCTGTCATCCTGAAATATTTCTTCAGCAAAAACAACGGATGCTAAGGCAGGGTTTTTTGAAAAATTGTTGAATTGATTTTTAAAAATTAAATCCAACTGCTTAAGGGCGGAATTTGCCTCTGAATTTACAAGGATCTTACTTTTACGTATCTGGCTTTCAAACCGGGACAGAATGGTTAAAAGTATTCCCACTTTGCTTTCAAAATGCCGGTAAATGGCCGGTTCGGAAAAACCGATTTTTTTTGACAGGTTTTTTATAGTTAGATTTTGAATTCCTTTTTTAGAGATAATATCAATGGATGCTTCAATTATCTCCTTTTGTCTGCCGGTCAAGCTATTCATTTAACCTCCTGCGGTGTTAGTTAATACTCACTAACATTATAAGATAATTAATCATTTTTGTCAACTTTTTTTTAAATTTTTTTTTAAAAGGATTGTTCGGCATTTCCCTGGTGAAGGCATTATGAAAAAAGTTTACTTCAGGAGTTAATTCCCGGAAAGGTTTTTATATTGATACGCAACCCCGTATATTTATTTTCAATCATATAATTTTTGCAGTTTTTGTAAAAAAGTGGTAAAATAAAGGGCTAGAATAGAGAATCTCGAAAAACGGATAAAAATGGATGATAATACAATAAAAGATATTGATAAACCGTTAGTATTGATTGTTGACGATGTGCCGAAAAATTTACAGGTGCTTGGAAATATATTACGAAAAAAAGACTATAATATTGCTGCCGCAACCAGCGGAAAACAGGCGCTCGATATGGTAGAAAAGGTTCTACCCGACCTGATCCTGCTGGATATTATGATGCCTGACATCGATGGATTTCAAGTATGCGAAAAACTAAAGGGTTCAAAACGGTCAAAAGATATCCCGGTTATATTCCTGACTGCCAAAACCGGCACCGAAGATATCGTAAAAGGATTTGAAGTCGGAGCCGTTGATTATTTAACCAAGCCCTTCAATTCGGCGGAACTACTTGCCCGTGCCCATACCCATATCGAGTTAAAAAAAGCACGGGACAAAGAACGGGAATTGATTTTTAAGCTTAAGGATGCCCTGACAAAGGTAAAACAATTGTCCGGGTTGGTCCCTATTTGTTCCAGGTGCAAAAAAATCCGGGACGATGAGGGATACTGGCAGCGAGTCGAAGAATACATAGAGATGCATTCCGAAGCGCAATTGACGCACAGCCTGTGCCCGGAGTGTGTAATAAAACTCTTCCCTGAAATGTCCGATGAAATTTTAGAAGAAGCGGAATAGAGGTAAATAACCCGTTATGGTAAAGAGAAGACGTGAAGCGGTTACGGTAAAAAATGAAGCTTAAGATTGTAACTTCCTGTTTCCTGCTGCTCTGGCTTTCGAGTGGTCTCGTGTCTGAAAGTATAGAAAATGAGTACATATTGAAAACTGTCTTTTTTAAGGGTTTCAGCCGTTTTATAACCTGGCCCAGGGAGGCGAGTATTAATGACAAGTCCAAACCCTTTATAATCGGAGTCATCGGTCAAAATCCCTTTGGGAAGATTATCCGGAATGTTTATATGGAGCATAATCGGAAAATAAAAGATAAAATTGTGGAAGTCAGGTATATTCCAGGTGCGAGGTTGGATAAAATCCCGGGCTGCCATATTTTGTTTATCTCGTCTTCATGTAAAAATATTATTTCGGGAATCCTTGCCGTTACACGAAACAAGTCGATTCTAACCATTGGCGATACGGAAGGGTATGCAGAGAAAGGTGTTCTTATAAACTTTTTTATTGCTGAAAAAAAAATCCGCTTTGAGATTAATGAATCCGTATTTCATGAAGCATCGCTAAAAGTCGATTCCCTGCTGTTGCGAGAAGCAAAAATTGCGAGGAAGAGGAAATAGACTGTTAGAATTAAAAACAAGATGAAGATATTTCAAAGTTTTTCTATTAAGAATAAGTTAACATCCATTATTCTTATTGTCACGGTTTTTGCAATCGCAATCGCTTTCATCTTTGTCATCTTTAAGAATGTGGCCACCTTCAAGCAGGAAATGATCAATAATACATTATTTAACGCCAGGCGTATCGGCGAATTGGTTGCTTTTCCCCTATCCTTAGGCGATAACTATAAGTCGGACGTAGAAAGACATCTTGAGATATTACGGGCCATTCCTTTTATAGCCAATGCCGTTGTTTATGATAACGATAACGAGGTTTTTGCCGTGCTTGAAAAAAACGATACCACAGGTATCCCGCCCAGGCCGGAAGCAAAAAATCTTGCCGAATTTGAGGGTAAATTTCTGCATGTATACAATCCCATCGAACATAAAGATGAAGGTTTCGGGTTGATATATTTAAAAGTATCGACCGAGGGATTAAGAAGAAAGATTAGAAGCAACCTGGTGACCCTCTCGATTCTGCTTATCGTATTAATAATTTTATCCTATTTCCTGGCCAATAAACTGCAAGCCCTTATTTCAGGGCCGATTTTAGACCTGGCAACCGTGACCCGTGAAATTTCCGAGAAGGGCGATTATTCCCTTCGCGTACAGAAAAAAGGGGAAGATGAAATCGGGTTACTCTACGATGAATTTAATGATATGCTGGAGCAGATCTGGCTGCGTGAGAAAGAGAGAGATAAAGCTGAAAAAAAATACCGGGAAATTTTCGAAAATGCCTCCCACGGGATTTTTCAATCCGCACCGGATGGCCGTCTCGTCACGGCAAACCCGGCGTTTGCTCGAATATTCGGATTTGATTCTCCGGAGGATGCCCTGGATAGTATTGTAAACTTAAAAAGTCAGATATATGTTACCCCGGCAAAACGGGACGAATTACAGTGGATAATTGAGGAGAGCGGCTTTATCAATGGTTTTGAATTCGAAGCCTTTCGTAAAGACGGCAGCATCATTCATATTTCCGAAAATACTCACGCCGTCTATGATGAAAAGGGGGATTTGCTTTTTTATGAGGGTATCCTGGAAAATATTACGGAACGAAAACAGGCCGAAGAATTTAAAATTGCTAAAGATGCCGCCGAAGCTGCCAATAGAGCTAAGAGCGAATTCCTGGCTAATGTCAGCCATGAGATAAGGACGCCCATGAATGCTATACTGGGATTTGCCGAGCTTCTTGGTGACGACATTTCAGGGGGGCCGCAAAAGGAGTACCTCTCAGCCATTACCTCCAGCGGAAAAACGCTGCTCAGTTTGATCAACGATATTCTCGATCTATCTAAGATAGAGGCCGGAAAGCTTGAACTCTATGAGGACATTGTAAGCATTCGTTCGGTTCTCACCGAAATTCAAAACATGTTTTCCGGGGAGATAAAGAAGAAGAGCCTTGATTTCCAGGTGGAGCTCGATTCCTACCTGCCGGACCGGGTTCTGCTCGATGAAATACGCCTGCGGCAGATACTGCTGAACCTTATGGGCAATGCGGTCAAGTTTACGGATGCCGGGTATATCAAACTGTCTGTCAATCAAAATTTTAAAGACGAGAGCCAGAACAAATTAGATATTATTTTTTCGGTAAAGGATACGGGCAGCGGTATCCCTCCTGATCAGCAGGAACTTATTTTCGATGCCTTTAAGCAATTGCAGCGAAAAGACTCGAAAAAAATCCGCGGCACCGGGTTGGGTCTAAGTATCACCAAACGGCTGGTCGAGATGATGAGAGGCGATATCACGGTCGAGAGTGAGCCGGGCACGGGGAGTACCTTCAAGGTGGTATTTAAGGATGTTCCGGTGGTAGCGGCTTTACCGGAATTCGAAATAGAGGATGCAGCCGGTATGGAAAAAGTTCAATTTAAGAAGGCAACCATTTTAATCGCGGACGACATTCAATCGAACCGGGCTGTATTGAAAGGATTTCTAAGCGGTTCCGATATCACCTATATCGAGGCGGAAAACGGCAAAGAAGCCGTTGAACTTGCCGGGGAGCATGAACCGGACCTGATTATCATGGACATAAGAATGCCGGTTATGGACGGAAGTAAAGCGATACGCATTCTTAAAAATGACAAAAAGCTAAAAAAAATCCCGATCATTATTATTACTGCATCTGCCATGCAAAGGGATAAGAAATCCTCATCTAAAAAATACCTGGCCGATGCCTATATGAAGAAACCGGTTACCAGGAAACAATTTACCAGGGAATTAAAACGCTTTTTACGCTACACCGTGATAAAGAAGGTTGAGACAAAAAAACCCGGAGAAAATACCGGCCGGGCTGCAGACAGTATTCCCCCGGGAATAAAGGCCCGGCTCCCTGAATTATTGGCGCTGCTCCAGATTGACTTAACGCGGAAATACAGGAAGATAAAAACCACTTTTATCGTCAATGAAATCGAAGATTTTTCAAAGGAGATCATTGACCTGGGGAACAAATACCAGGTTAATTTGCTTAAAGATTGGGGCGATAGACTCTATTATGAAATCCAGAGTTTTGATATGGAAAAATTGCCCCACACGCTGGAATGTTTCCCGGGACTGGTCAAAGAGATTGCTTCATATAATGAGTAGGCATTTTTTAAGGGTTTGCCCGGAAAACTCATCATTTACAATGTAACCGGCAACACGTTTTAACGTCGCTATTTTATTGTTTGAACTTTTTCCTGAATTGGGAAGGTGTTAACCGGGTATATTTTTTAAACACACGGTTAAAGGCTGCCTTGGTATTAAAACCCACATCATAAGCAATGGCTAAAATACTTCTTGCCTCTTCTATCGGATCAGTCAACCTTTTTTTTGCCTCTTCGATGCGATAACCGTTTATAAGATCGAAGAAATTTTTCTCCAATTTCTCATTAATAACCTGGGAAAGCTGATGGTATGAGACCGACAACTCTTTTGATAAGGATTGCAGAGAAACCTTTTCATCCCGGTAAACCTTCTCATATTCTAACAGGTGGGTTAACTTTTTCACTATTTCTGCCGCCTTCTCCGGGTCTAAGGCCGATGTTTTATATTTTCTGTTTTTGTCACGTCCCGGGACTATTTTCTTTTTCCGGAAAGTCCACAATATAACGGCGATGAGGAAAACCGGGATGAGTATGACCGGGAGAAAGCGGGTTTTTGAAAAACCGGGGGTTACGGAAAAAGTCAATGAAGCACCCTCCTCATTCCAGGCTCCGTCACTGCTGCAAGCCGTTACTGTAAAGGTAAAGCTGCCAACCGGCAGGTTTGCATATTTTGCCGCTCTTTTTCCTCCTTGCTTTAGAAAAACCCAATCGTTGTCAACGGCTTCTAATTTGAATTTAAATTTCACGCGTTCAAGGGCGATAAATGTCGTTGCTGTAAAATAGATCTCGATATGTTCATCGTCTTTAAAGCTGACCTGATCCTGCCGGATTCTCATCCTCTTTCCGTTGGCGACAACTTTTTCAATCAAAACAGGTGGGGAAGGTAGTTTGCCTGTTTTCAGCTTTGCCGGGTTAACCACAGAGACTCCCTTTTTAGTGGCAAACCAGAACTCCCCACTCCCGGATTTTATGGCCGAATTCCGGCCCCAGGCACTGCACTCCACACTTTTCATGCCGTCGGGTATCCCGTACACAATACAATTTACCTTGTCGATTTCGCTGTTAAAAAATTTTTCGAGTTCTTTTTTACTTACTTTTAAAACCCCCACATCACTACTCAGCCAGAAGTATTCCCGTTGATCCTCCAGTATTTGATATATATTATTGCTCCCCAGGCCATCTTTTGTGGTGAAGCGATTGTATTTTCCTCCCTTGATACGGAACAAACCGTTCTCTAAGGTGCCCACCCAGAACGTCCCGGCATTATCTTCATAAATTGTAAGAGTAAAAATCCCCTCAAGATATTTTTTAATGTGACGGAATCGCCTATGAGGCAGCAGGTTAATTCCTTTCGATGTGGCCACCCGGATGTTGTTCCGGTTATCTTCGATGATATTCAGAATAACATTACTTAATAAACCGTCGCTTATGTTGTACTGCTTGATAATATTTCCGTGAATATGGAACATCCCTTTACCCATCGTCCCGATCCAGAGATGGTTTTGAGAATCTCGAAAGATTGTCTGGATGATACTGCCGGAAAGGGTTTCCTGGAATGGATAGGGTTCCAGGTTCCCCTTCTTGACCCGGAATAAACCATCGCGGATTGTACCCACAATCAAATGACCCTGCAAATCTTCAGCCAGGGTTCTTATCCTCAAGTCTAAGATATTTTTCTTGAAGGGGAATTCGACTACCTCCCCGGCTTTGGAAAAATATAATTGCCCGTAATCTGTCCCGATCCAGAAGGTTCCGTCCTGTTTTTCATAAAGGCTCGACACAAAATTGGTGACGCCCTCTTCCGTGGAATAAGTGTGGAATACCCCTTCCCTCAGCCGCTTTAGCGCCGAACCGTTGGTGCCAACCCATATACTCTTCTCTCTATCTTCGAATAGGCAGTTGATATAATGGTTTCGAAAACAATGTTCGATGTGGAAGTTGTCGGCATTCCCCTTTTTGATGCGGTTGAGACCATTGACCGTACCTACCCAGAGGCTGCCGTCACTGTCTTCCAGGATTTCGTTAACGCGGTTGTCCGATAAGCCGTCACGGGTCGTATAAACCCGTACATCCTCATCTTTAACGCGGAACAAACCCATGTTAGTGCCCAACCACAAAAAACCTTGCCGGTCTTCGACCAACACATGCAGGGAGTGTCGCCGGGTCATGCTCTTGATGTCGATACGCACGAATCGTCCATATTGAAACCGGTACAAGCCATCTATCAGGGTCCCGACCCACAATAATCCGTGAGAATCCTCGTGGATAGCAGTGATAAATTTACCGGGCAGCCCCTTTGAGGCATCGAAAAGAGTGAATGTTCCCTTATCCAGCCGGTTTAGATAATTATTGGCGGTCCCGACCCAAAGGCTGCCGCTGCTATCCTCGCAAATACCGGATATGCGTTCTCCCGAGAGGCCCTCTTGAGAAGAAAAAGTAAGAAAATCCTTTTCTTTACAGCGAGTCAATCCCCCAGGATGGCCGATCCACAACACACCATCTTTACCCACGTAGAGGGTTGATATTCGCCTGTTTTTACTTCCCTTCATGGTGGGATCAAAATCAATTATTTCAAAGGTTAACCCGTCGAATCGCACCAGTCCCTTATTGGTTCCTATCCACAAGTAACCGTTCTTTGTTTGGGCGATGGCATTGATCGTATCGGAAGGCAGTCCCCGGTTGATCCCCCATTCATCCGTTAAGAACCTGTTAACCGGCTGCTCCGGGTCTAAGGCAGTTAGGTGCGGGATCAGTAAAAGAACCAAAATCAAGAACAAAATCATTCTTACTATGCGCGTCATAACATTACCATTTTATTCAAATTTAAAGAAACGTTTTTCAAGACTCCGCGTCATTTATATTACGCATAAACATACACCAAAAGTTTTTTCCTGTCAAATAAAAATCACGGCCCCTGGTCCTTCAATATTTTGGTAAAAATGTGTTGCATTACACCAGTTCATATTATATAAATAAATTTGTAGAGTAAAAAAAGGAGCGAAATATGAAAAAAAATTATCTGATGATTGTCTTATTGATCTTAACAAACCTCGTTGTTGCGGCCGAAGTGGTGCCTCTCCCCGCTTTATTAAAACCGGAAACCATTACAGTCGGTAACGATCATATCTATGTTACCGAAGGGGCCGAGATTTATATTTACTCGAAAGAAAATAAAAGTCTGCTGAGAAAAATCGGGAAAGCGGGCGAAGGTCCCCGGGAATTCAAGATTTACCCGGCAGGAAGCGAACCGGTAATTCTGCTGCCCGATTCCTTCCAGGTAAACAGTATCGGTAAGCTGTCTTATTTTACAAAGGAGGGAGAATATATTAAGGAAGTAAAAACAAAATATCCCTTCGCACGGTTTCAACCTTTCGGGGATAAATTTATCGGGTTTGGCGAAGCGGTTAAGAACCTGGTCTATTATCAAACCGTTAATATCTATGATTCGGGATTGGAAATCGAAAAGGAAATCTATAAACGAAAAGACTGGGCGCAGGAAGGAGAAACCGGGAATAAAGTGGTGGATGCCGGCGGCGCGATGGCCAGGTGTTTTGCCGGCAAAATATTTATCGGTGACAGGGATACGGATATTATCTCTGTTTTTAATAAAAATGGGGAAAAGATTTACGCCATTGCCCACGATTATGAGAAAGTAAAAGTCACCGCGGAGCACAAGAACAGGTATCACGACTATTATAAAACCCACCCATTTTTCAAAAGCGTTTACGACGAATATAAAAAAACCTTTGTATTTCCCGTTTTTTTTCCGGGAATAAGAGATTTTACCATCGATAGAAACAGCGGAAAAATATATGTATTGACATTCATGACCAAAGGTTCAAAAAGTATGTTT
>JAGLQA010000729.1 GCA_023137075.1 Candidatus Aminicenantota bacterium | reverse complement strand
ACCCGACACGCCTGCCGTACTAATATCTAATTTTCAAATAGTGCAAAAGACTTTGATGCACCCGTGAAGGGAGATAGCGGGACCACTTACTACTTGTTTCATTTTTTGATATAATTAAAATACGGTAAAAATAATGTCAATTTTTTTTAGCTTAAACGGTGCGAAAAAAACCTTTAACGGTGACGAAAACCTTTCTTTACTGAAATATCTGAGAGAATACGAGGGTATTATCTCAACCAAAGACGGCTGCTCCGGCCAGGCTGCCTGCGGCGCCTGTATGGTAGAAATGAATGGCAAACCGGCCCTGTCCTGCGTAACACCCATGAAAAAAATAAAGGGCGCCGAAGTTATAACCATCGAAGGTTTCCCGGAAAAATTACGGCAAACCTTAGCCCGGGCTTTCGTGGAGAAAGGTGCAGTGCAGTGCGGCTTCTGCACTCCCGGTTTTTTAACAAGGACGAAGGTTTTATTGGAGAAAAATCACCGGCCCACCACTGCGAAAATCAAAGACGCCCTCAGATTGAACCTGTGCCGCTGCACCGGTTATATAAAAATAATCGAAGCCGTCCAACACGCGGCCAGGGCTCTCCATGAGAAAAGGGAGCTTAAATTGGACAACCCCGGCCGGGTGGGTACAAGACAACCCAGGTACGAAGCTCTCCGGAAAGCGGTGGGAGAAAGTCCCTTTATAGACGATTTGAAAATCGAAAATGTGCTGTTTGCGGCCCTGAAATTCAGCGATTTCCCGCGGGCAAAGGTATTAAAAATCGATTGTACCGCCGCAAGAAAACCGGACGGTGTGGTCCGTGTCTTTACCGGCGCGGACATTCCCGGGGAGCGTTACAACGGGCTGATCGTCAACGACTGGCCGCTCATAATAGTCCCCGGTGAAACAACCCGGTATATCGGAGATGTGCTGGCCGGTGTGGTGGCTGAGAATGAGGCCATTGCCCGGGACGCGGTATCGCTTATAAAAGTTGAGTACCAGGTACTCGCACCTTTGACCGATGTTTCGGAGGCGGAAAACAGCCCGGTACAGGTACAAAAAAAGGGAAACCTGCTGGAAACCTCCGTAATCAAGAGAGGTGGAGACGCCGGCGAAACCCTTCGCCGATCCCCCTATACCGTAAACAGGACCTTCAAAACCCAGCGCATCGAGCATGCCTTTTTAGAGACCGAGGCGGCTATTGCCGGACCCTGTAACGAAAGGGGTGTCGAAATTTATTCGCAGAGCCAGGGCGTTTACGAAGACCGGCGGCAGATCGCCCGCATCTTAGGCATTCCGGAGGCGAAAGTTAAGGTGACCTTAGTCCCTACCGGCGGTGGTTTCGGGGGCAAAGAGGACATGACGGTTCAAGGTCATGCCGCCCTGTACGCTTTCCTGTTAAAAAAACCGGTTAAACTGCGTTTAACCCGGGAAGAATCGATGATTATGCATCCCAAGCGTCACCCCATGATCCTGGATTATACGGTAGGCTGCGATAAAAAAGGCAAACTCACGGTCGTAAAAGCCCGGATAATCGGCGATACCGGGGCCTATGCCTCGGTAGGCATGAAGGTGCTGGAAAGAGCCGCCGGTCACTCCACCGGAGCCTATCATGTGCCCTGCGTCGATGTAGAGGCCAAAAGCATTTATACCAACAACATCCCCGGCGGCGCCATGCGCGGCTTCGGTGTTAACCAGGTTACCTTTGCTTTAGAAAGCTGTATCGATGAGCTTTGCGAAAAAGGGGGCTTTGACCGCTGGCAGTTCCGTTTCGATAATGCCCTGATCAACGGTTCCATGACAGCCCCGGGACAGGTGCTACACCGGGGCGTCGGGGTAAGAGAAACGCTGCTGGCCGTTAAAGATGAATTTTACAAAGCAAAGTATGCGGGCCTGGCCTGTGGTCTAAAAAATTGCGGCATCGGCAACGGCATGTCCGATTTCGCGGAAGTAAAAATCGAAATAGCAGCCCCGGACAGTGTTGTGCTCCATCACGGCTGGACCGAGATGGGCCAGGGAGTGCATACGGTAGCTATTCAAACCCTGTGTGAAGAGACCGGCATAGATCCGGAAATAGTCGAAGTTAAAGTTGCCACTCCTTACGAAGCCAGGGCAGGTATGACCACAGCCAGTCGCGGCACATCCTTAGTGGGAAACGCGGTTATCGATGCGGCAAAGGAGTTGAAGAAAGATTTAAAGAAAAAAAACCTGGCACAATTAAAAGGAAAAATCTATGCCGGTAGATGGAGTTTTGATCAATCTACCCGACCGGGAACAGTAGGGGAAATTATCACGCATTATTCCTATAGTTATGCCACGCAATTAGTGGTACTTGATGATACGGGACAAATCGAGGTGGTTTATGCGGCTCACGATGCCGGTAAAATCATCAACCCGACTCTATTTGAAGGCCAGGTACAGGGGGCCGTGCATATGGGATTGGGCTATGCCCTTTCGGAAGATTTTCCCATGGAGAACGGCCGGCCCCTGAGTACGAAGCTGCGGGATTTAGGAATCCTCAAGATCGCGGAAACTCCTCGAATCGTGGTAAAAGGAGTAGAAGTACCCGACCCGTTAGGCCCCTATGGCGCCAAAGGAGTGGGAGAAATCGGCATGGTTCCCACTGCCGCGGCCACAGCCAATGCCCTCTATCAATTCGACAAAATCCGACGCTGCCAGTTGCCCATTTTGCCCCGCTCCACACGACATTCAAAAAAAGGTTCTTAGTCAGAATGTATGGGTAATTGAAAAATAAGAGGGACATGTTATACTCAAATTTTTGGCTCCTCAAGAAAATTCGT
>JAGLQA010000728.1 GCA_023137075.1 Candidatus Aminicenantota bacterium | reverse complement strand
AAATTGTAGGATTGCTCCCCGCTGTTTAACAGGGCGGAAAAATTCAAGAAACTTTTGTTCTTTATTAAAAAGTCGCCGCTGCCGGAAAAGAGGATGCCCCTTTTGGGGTTTTCCAGGCCCAACAGTTCTTTTTCATAAAGTTTGAGGTCAAAATCACTCTTCACAAATTTTTCTTTCAACCTTAGAATAAAGGAAACGGATAATCCTTCCAAATCGGAAAAATTCAAGTTTTTGAAAGAAATCGCCGTCCTGTCGGGTGTTTCACCTCTCCGGATAACAAAACTCCTTATCGGAACCGTGGGCAGCCCCACAATATAAGGAATGATTGTCCTGGCCTTGATCCGTTTGTATTTATTAATGCGGAACTCCCGGAATTCAAAATGTAAATCCGATTTTTTGAGATCTCCAGGAGCGTATTTTTTTAAAACGTCGCTCAGCGGTTGGTCACCCTCTTTAATCACCCGGTCCGCAAAGGTTTCAACCAATAATCGCAGTGGAAAAGCGAAAAAAAAAAGGGCATCGCAGCTTTTTTCCGCGGAACCTGTTTTTACCCGCACCTGGCCGTAGATAACTCCCTGCAAACGCTGCACATCCAGGTAAAGCACATCCCCGGTAACGGACGTATCTTTGCCTTTCATAATAATATTTCCACTACCGTATATAAAGTCCCGGTTTTCGCTGTAGAGAAAATAATCCCCTTTAAAATGAAGATTGGCATTCGCGCACAGCGTGACGGGCAAAAATGAGGCAAGTAAACTAAGGCAGAGATATTTTGTAAATTTTTCCATCCAATGTAAAAAGGTAAACGTAGTCCCGGCTGTCCACGGTTATTCCACCGATACCGCTGGCAGGGGAACGAAACACATTGATTATCGTCCCATTTATGGCAAAATAGTAAATCGAATCCGAATTCATATCCGTTACCAGGATGCCCTCGCCGTAGATCTCGATACCGCCGATATCCAATCCCGAAACCTGGAACAAGCGGTTTGAGGCGCCGGTTTCTATGTCATATTCGAAGAAGCTGGAGGACCTCAGATCATAGATAATCAATGAATTGAAATCGGTTGTCAGGAAACCCGGGTAGAGGTCGGCAGTGGAAAAGCGGTTCAAGATTTCGCCGGAAAGAGGGTCTAAGGAGATGAGGATATTTTCTCCGCTGCAGGTATACAATTTATTTTCAAAAAAAATCACGCCTGTGCCGGAATCGACCGAATAATTCCGAATAATAGTGCCGGACTCCATATCGAAGGCATTCAGACTGCCGTAGCTTTCGATTTTCCAGAATTTTTCACCGTCAAAACAGATATCCCCTTTTCCACTCAAGGGGGTGGTAATAACCTTCATGATCTGCACGGCTTCAGCCGACGCATCCGGGTCCAGCGGATTATTAAAGACAATATCCTTGCATGAATTCAAAAGGAATAGAGCAAGGATGTTAAAAAGTATAGTATAAACCGATGGAAATGTTTTTTTTGGTAACTTCACTTTTTATACCGCCTTTTTTATTTTTAAAAAATTTAAGATCCAGCAGGTGGAGCAGCCATATGCCGAATATTCCGGCAATATAATAGTTTCTGTTTTTGAATTTTTTTTCGGTTTGTTTGCGAAGTGACACGATTTCTTTAACGTCCGTAGATTCCATATATTTCTCATATAGGTCATTCCCTCTTTTATTTTCTATGATTACCCCGATAACCGCCGCGGTAAATGCACTCAGCAGGATGCCCCCCTTTAAATATTTGCCCGATTTAATTTGTTGGGCACCGGGGATGAATTTGATGATGGAAACAGCCTGTTTCTCTTTCGGTTCCTCCTCTTTCGGTTCTTCTTTTTCCTGGCCGAAAAGGAAATTCATGAAAAAAAGCAGGATAAGAAAGGCGGCCCATCTTTGAAATTTGTTATGCATGACACAATGATATACTTTTTTGCCCGAAATATCAACATCCCCTCACCGGGCACATTTTGATAATAATCAAATTAAAAATTGAAAATTTGCAGAATTTCGTATATAATTATTACGTAGGATGAAAAAATGGAAACCGTAAACATTATAAAAGAGATAGTCAAATTACCGTTAATCGAAAGATTATTGGTAATAGAGAATGCGATGAAATCCATAAGGGAGGAAACCGCAAAAGGGAAAAGTTTGAAAGAGGGTGCAAAGGCGCTGCTTTCGGATTATAAAACAGATAAAGATTTAATAGCTTTTACTTCCCTGGACAGCGTAGATTTCTATGAAGCGGAGTGAAATCTGGTTAATAAACCTGGAGCCGACAATAGGCGCTGAGATCCGCAAAAAAAGGCCTGCTATTATTGTAAATGATGATGATTTAGGCATTTTACCGTTAAAAATAATAATACCGATTACTGATTGGAAGGACAAATTCGAAGTTGCTGAGTGGATGATTAAAATTGAACCCGATGAGAATAATAATTTGAAGAAGACATCTTCGGCTGATTGTTTTCAAATTCGCTCATTATCAGAGAAACGTCTGATAAAAAAAATTGGATTCGTCGATGAATTGATTATGTATGAGATATCGATTGCATTATCGAAAGTTTTAAAAATTTAGATCAAATTTAATAAACGGTAACGTTTTTTTATTCATAGGACTCGAACCGGATTCCGACAATACAAAGGAAAAGAACATAAATTGCGGTTTAAACGTATTAAAGAGAGGAGGCGGAACGTTGAACATTGTCGTGTTTAAGAGAGTATATATTAAAATGATAAGCCATAATTAAAAGGAGAATACGCATGACAGAAGAAAAGAAAAAAGAAAACGAAAAAGAAAAGAAAGAAGGCAAAAGCTGGCATGAAGAATTTAAAGTGACCGGCGGCGAGATCATCGACAAGGTAAAAGAGTTGATTCACGAGGGTAATATAAGGCGCATTACCATCAAAGATGAGAAAGGCAAAACAATCATCGAAATTCCCCTTACCCTGGGAGTCGTAGGCGCAGCCTTACTGCCGCATTTAGCCGCCATCGGCGCTATTGCCGCCTTAGTCACCAAAATGACCATCGTAGTAGAGAAAGTCGAAGGGAAAAAATAATTTTTTGTTAACCTCCGCGGCATTTCAACCGTTATAGTATATGAAAAACAAAAAAACCGGAGGTTAAAATGGAAACTGCTTTAGAACGAGGGATTATTATTATTTCCATGCTCATCTTGTGGGGATGGGTGGTTTATGCCATCCTGGATTGGCGCAAGATGAAACACAAAAGCCAACTGCAGCACAAGATCGTCGAGAAATTCAGCGGTGTGCAAGAAATGAATGATTTTCTCCGCAGCGACAGCGGGAGCAAATTCTTAGACTTTTTAACGATCAAAGGTCTCGCGCCAAAAGAGAAGCTCCTTTCCTCGATAAAAACAGGAATCATCCTGTTGTGCCTGGGGATTGCCGCTCTTTTTGTCGGCCCCTTATTCACACAGGCTTCATTCGAGGTTAAGATTATCAAGGGAATCGCCATTCTGGTTATTGCCCTGGGCATCGGTTTCTTAGTATCGACTTTTATATCATACCTGCTCAGCAAAAAATGGGGCTTGATCGAAAAGGAATGAGATGGCCCGCAGCAGTACGCTTATGGAATTTATCGACAACAAGCGGGTGAAAGCCGTAACCCGTAAGGGCAAGAACGCGTGGGGCGGCCGCAGTATGGATGCGGCCGCGGCCCCGCGGCAGGACCGGACAAAAAACCCGGAAGCCGGCGCAATGGACGGGTATTTGAGAAAGATATGGAAAGAATCCTTCAAAGGTTTTTACAAAAAACACTCTCGGGCCTTGTGGTTTTATATTTTTAAGACCTGCGGGGATGAGAGTATGGCGGATGATATTTTCCAGGAATCCTTTTACCGGTTTTTGCGGGCGGAACCGGCTAAATTAAACGAATTCCAGCAAAAAGCCTACCTGTACAAAGTTGCATACCGGCTGATCATCGATCAGAAACGGCGCTTTAAAGTTGAAGGGTGGAAATCCGGGGAAGCGGCAGTTGAAGAAAATAAAGAAGAAAAAATCTTCATGGCCATGGATATGGAGAAAATTTTCAAACTACTCAAACCAAAGGAGAAGAATCTTCTCTGGCTGGCCTATGTGGAAGGATACAGTCACAGCGAAATTGCCGGCATCACAGGAGTAAAGGAAAAAAGCATAAAAGTTCAACTTTTCCGGGTCAAGACAAAATTTGCCGCTATTTTACGGCAAAAAGGATACACCGGGGAGGAAAGCAGATGAAAAAAAAGTATCGAAAGGAATGCCCGGCTTGCGAAAAACCGGCAGCCATTTATACGTTCATGAATAATTTCCGGGAAATCTCAACGGCTGAGATTCCGGGAATCACGGAAAAGAAACTTCCTACCGCAGAATTCCTCTGGGATGAAGCTTATTCGGGATTCAGGGCGGTTAAAGAATTGGAAAAAAAGGCGCTGCGGCCCTTAATGGTGACTCGCCTGCTTTCCTACCTTTTCGCCATAGTGGTTCCTCTTTTTCTTATTCTTTCGTATTTGCCGGAGATAAAGGGAATTATTCACACAAACCCGGAAACCCATATTATAATCAACTCCCTTTCATCGATTTTAAACCGGTTCATCGAATCCTTTTCCTTCTTGCTATTGCCTGCCGCAGTGTGTTTGCTGACCCTTATCATCTTCATTTTTATCACCGGATTCCAGCCAAAAAAAACATAACATGTTGATTTTTTTTTCTTTTCGTTCTATTATTTAGAGGAAGTTACTTTCCGGAGGTTAACCATGAGTGAAAATAAACCGACCATGTCGGATTTCCCGAAACTTCAATGCCCCTTTATCCGCCAGACCTTCAAAGTAAACCCGGAACAATGGAAAAAATTCGGCCGCAAGATGGGCGTGCGCTCCCCGGAAGTTTACTTAGTAGTAGACCGGGTAAATCCGGGTTATGAATGGGTATTTGAAGATTCCGAAACCTTTGCCGTGGAAAAATTGAACGGTTCCAATGTCAAGATCAGGACCGAAAAGGGACGATTAGTCGCGGTACAGAACCGCCTGAATGTCATCGATCCCCTGCAAGTTTTTAAAGGCAAAACCTTTATCATCGAAGGTATATTTATGTCTATCGGCAAGGGTTATCTCAAAGAGGACGGTGAAGAGGCCGGCGAATTAATCGGGCCCAAAGTCCAGGCCAATCCCTATAAACTCGACCTCCATGAATGGTACCCCTTTGAAAAATCAATCTCCAGCCTGAGCTATAAATCATTCCATGACCACGAGAGAAATTTCGACAATTGGAGCTCCTGGTTTAAGGATTGGCTGTTCTCGCGCTATTATACCAAGCGGGCCTCTAAAATGGGCTGGGATGATAAAGTAATGGCTGAAGGGGTGGTTTTTTACAACCTGAAACGAAAGGCCGATGGCAAAACCTGGAGGGCGAAACTAAGACGGGATATGTTCGACTGGTATTTCTCGGAAAAGATGGAAATTTACGATTACGATAAGGCGGGCCGGGACAAAATCGAAGACCAGGAACAATTCGATTGAGCCCGTTCCTGGTTATTTCTTCTTTTCTAAACCGGGCAGGTATTTCTATCCGAACATGGCCACTGCTTCTTGATGCAGATCTTTATATCGTTTCACCCAATTTTCCACAGCCGTGGCCTCCTCTTCGGAGAACTCGAAAACCAGGGCTAAGGCCCTGAGGATTTTCTGTTCTTCTTCACCGAGGTCTTCATCCGCATAGGCCAGGGCGATTCCTTCCAGCATTACGATTACCCGTGATTTCCGGGTGTCAAAGGCTTTTGCTATATCTTCGATATCTCCTTTGGGAAGGTCGGTCTCATTGTACAGGCCCATTTCGTAGCGCATGGTCTCAATCATTTTCCGCTCCCTGGTTTCCAGAATGCCGTCTGCTCCGATGATTTTCATGGCAATAGATAGAAAGGCTTTTTTTTGTTCCTCGGTCAAGTTGTTTAAAAACATTTACTGCCTCCTTTTCTTTTCATTGTAAGGTTTTTTATATCATAGATAATAAGTTTTTTCAACCGGATATTCAAACCGGGTTTCGAAATCTCTTTATCCGCAATTAATTTCAAAATATCCGTTCTTTTCGTTTGACTTTATTTTATATTTTTGTTATCTTTTGCTATCTCACTATCTCAAATTTAAGGAGAAAAAATATGAATTTTAATGCGATTATCAAAAGAGTGATAGGGTTGATTACCAAACCAAAGGAAGAGTGGCAGTCAATAAAAAACGAAAAGATGTCGGTTGCCGATATGTTTACGAAATACGCGATTATCCTGGCCGCAATACCGGCAGTCGCCGGATTTATCGGTTATACGGTTATCGGTGTTTCGGTCGGATTCGGTACCTTTAGAATTCCCGTGGGTAGAAGTATATTGTGGGCAATTCTTATGTATGTCCTGTCCCTTGGCGGCGTTTTTCTGTTGGGTTTCATCATCGATGCCCTTGCTCCCTCCTTCGGTTCAACCAAAAATATGAATTTATCGTTGAAAGTCGCCGTCTTTGCCTACACCGCCTCCTGGGTGGCCGGTATTTTTCACATTATTCCCGGCCTGGCAATATTGGCAATGCTGGTCAGCCTTTATACCCTTTTCCTGTTATACTTAGGCATAGAGATTTTGAAAGAAGTACCCAAGGACAAATTGGTTGGTTACTTTGTAGTGGCCATTATCATAACAACCGTTATCTACATCCTGATCGGGTTCATTGTTTCTCGAATCGCCTTCGGCGCAGCAGCCGGTTTTTTTTAAAAAGCATACTTTAATTAAAAGTTAAACCTATTAATCATAACTAATAAGTAGAATAGTGGTTTTATTTTGATGTTAATCGTGCCCACCTGCATGGAATTTCACCGGGAATCCGGTTTGATATGAGGTAAAATTGAATCTTGTTTTTCTTATAAAAAGAGTCGTGGCAATTATTGTTAAACCTCGTGAAGAGTGGTGCATTATCAAAGAGGAGCTTACAACAATCGAAGACCTCTTTGCCCGGTATGCGGTTATTCTTGCCGCGGTTCCGGCTGCGGCGGGATTTATCGGCTATTCCATATTCGGCAGGCCGGGCCTGATCGGGTATGTCTCCATATCCCTGAAAGAAAACCTGAAATGGACAATACTTTCCTATATACTTTCCCTGGCAAGTGTCTTTTTGCTGGCGTATATCATCGATATGCTGGCCCCCTTCTTCGGGGCGAAGCGGGACCTGCCGGCTGCGGTAAAGATCGTCGTATACTCACAAACCGCGTCCTGGGCAGCGGGTCTGTTACTGGTCTTTCCGCAGCTCGCTCTGCTGGTTGTTGGGGCCAGTCTCTACTCGCTCTACCTATTATACACCGGGATGAAAAGTGTAAAGGAAGTCCCGCCCGATCGTTTGACGGGGTATTTTGCAGCTGCCATATTTGCATCAATCGTCATATCGATGGGAATTCTGCTTGTCGCCGGTTTTATCCTCGGCAGTGCGGCATAATATATACATCGTTCACTCTTGATTTTATCTATTGAGCCACACCCTCTGCCCGGATTGTGTAAAAAAACTTTACCCGCAACCGGATTTTTACTAAGAGCGGAATTATTATGATTCCTGAAGTTTTGCCCATAACTTTCCGGCTGTTTTCCGTGAAAAAGAGAGTATCTCCGCTTCGTCCACGGTCATTATTTTCCTCTCTTTTACAATCAGTCTGCCCCTGGAAATTACGCTCTCGATATGATTCGAATTTATCCCGTAAATAAAATGGGAGAGAAAATTATCGCGGTTTATCTCCGTGGGAGAATCATATTCCAGGATAACCAGGTTGTTCTCACCGTCCCCGTAAAAATCGTTATCCCTGGTATAATCGTGGATTTTTCTGAACCTTCGGTAAATTTCACGGGGTGAAATCCCTTCTGCATGCCGGCCCACCAGGAAAGCGACCCGGCTGCTCCTCAGCATATCGCTGTGCATGCCGTCCGTCCCCAACATAATCTTTTCCACGTGCCCCTTCGGATCAAAAAAACCCACGTTGTTGTTTAAATTACTTTCCACATTCTGAACCACACAAGCCCGGGAACGATTAAGAATTTTCCTCTCTCTTTCATCTAAATGGAGGCAGTGGGCCAGGATGGTTTTTTTTTGCTCCAATGCGCCGGCATCGTTAAAACGTTCGATTACTCTCTTCCCGTACTGCCTCATTGTGCGTTCCTGGTCGATATTATCCTCCGCGGCATGAGCATGAATCCCGGAATTATATTTTTCTGCCAGAGCTACCGCTTTCCCCAATAATTCATCACCTACCGTGAAAGACGCATGAAGACCGACCAGCCCCTGGCTGCCCTCTTTTAAATAATTCTCCGTCTCTTCCAGGCCCTTTCGGAGGGGAATCTTCCCATCGCGATCAGACAGTTCATAACAGAGTAAATGAGAAATCCCCACCTTATCAAAGGCCGCTGCAATCGTTGAAAGGGAATTTTCAACCGCATGGGGGGAAGAATGATGATCGATCACGAAGGTAACACCCTTTTTGGCGCAGTCCATGGCTGTGACCAGGGCACTCGCCTCTATCATTTTTATGTCAAGTTTTTTATCCAATTTCCACCAGGTTGATTTTAAAATGTCGTGAAAATTTCGCGGTGCTTTTACCGGGGGCGGCATTCCCCGCGCCAGGGCGGAATAGACGTGGTGGTGCGCGCAGCCGAAGGCTTTCATAATTAGCCGGTTGTTACAATCGAGAATCCTATCGGCCGAAGAGCCGCCGGTCGGTTCGCCGTGTCGTGCCTCCGGGATAGAGGAGACAAATTTTATAGAGCCGTTGATTCCTGCTTCCACCCGGATATGGGTACGCTTAAATT
>JAGLQA010000727.1 GCA_023137075.1 Candidatus Aminicenantota bacterium | reverse complement strand
AAATAATTAATGAAACCCGGCTCAATAAAAAAAGCGTTACCCAGGTATTCAACCTTAAAAAAATATTTACTTTTAGTTAAATTAATGGTATCCTATTAGCTATGCGTACTATAAAAAAAATAAACATAATACTTTTTATTTTTATGTTGAGTCCCACTATATTTTCGCAAGATTTCATTAAAATCGGGGCATATTCGGGATATTTTTCTCCGAAAGACGCAATTTTAAACGAAGTATATGGTGGAAAAGATGTGATGATCGGGTTAAAAATAGGAGTACACGTTTGGCAAGGCTTTTACGCTTACCTGTCGAGTATGCAGTATAAACAGGTGGGCGAGACCCGGTTGGGAGATGTCACACGGCTTCAACTAAACCCATTAGCCCTCTCTTTAAGATATACCTTCTCTTTAGGAATCGTGAATCCCTACTTAGAGAGCGGCTTCACGCAGGTTTATTTTTCGGAAAAATCCGATATTGGCAGCACAAAGGACAGCGGCAGCGGCTTTTCCGCGGATGCCGGTATCGAGTTTCGCCTGTCTAACCGTTTTATCTTTGATCTGGGCGCACAATACAGCCGGGTCAGGGTAAAACCCGGTGATATCGAAGTCGACCTGGGTGGATTCCGGGTCGGTGTGTCATTTTTAGTCGTATTTTAAATGCATACAGTATGTTGGTGGCCGTATATTTGTGGAAAATTTTTTTAGTTGACAGTCAATAGGATTTATAACATTATATTATTGCATTATTTAAATTAAATCGATGGACGTAAAAGATCAGGTTAAAAGGAGTGTTTCTATTACCGAAGTGGCCCGTTTATATGTCGATTTGAAACCGGCAGGTAAATATTTCAAAGCCTTATGCCCCTTTCACACGGAGAAGACACCTTCTTTTTTCGTTATGCCCGATAAAGACAGTTTCTCCTGCTACGGCTGCAATAAATTCGGTGATATTTTTACACTGGTCCAGGAAATGGAGAACCTGAGTTTCCCAGAGGCCCTGAATTTTTTAATCGATAAATTTAATATTCCTATCGATAAAAGAAAGGATTCACCTAAAGTAAAAAAAGATGTTTATCTCAAGATCAATGAAATCGCGTTAAAATATTTCAGGGATAATCTAATTGATACCCGGGAAGGCGAAAAAGCCCGGGATTATTTAAAGGACCGGGGCATTAACCTGAATACCATTGACCTGTTCTCTCTGGGTTATGCCGAAAACAGGTGGGACGGGTTGCACAATCATCTCCGAAAAAATTCTGTGGACATCGCAAAAGCAGTTGAATTGGGTCTTCTCATAAGGAAAGACAACAACCATATTTATGACAGGTTCAGAGGAAGAATCATATTCCCCATCCGGTCGGAATCGGGAGCCTTAATCGCCTTTGGCGGACGAACCATTTTTGACGAACCGAGCAAATATCTTAACTCTCCCGACACGCCGGTTTATAAAAAGAGCAATCATCTTTACGGCTTCAACCTTTCAAAACAATTCATCCGGGAAGAAAAGGCCGTCATACTGGTCGAAGGTTATTTTGATGTCATCTCCCTATTCCAACACGGCATTAAGAATGTAAGCGCTTCCCTGGGAACCGCGTTAACGGATAACCAGATTTACCTGTTAAGACGATTCGCCGAGAAGATTTATATTTTTTACGACAGCGATGAAGCGGGAGTAGCCGCTGCCGTTAGGGGGATTGAAAAGATGTTCGAACAGGACATCAATCCCCGCATCATCATGTTACGCGATGCCAAGGACCCGGATGATTTTATCAGGGGAAAAGGCATGAAAGCAATCAGAGAAGAGATCGAGAAATCCACAAACGGGTTCAAATTTTTGCTGAATAAAATCGATGCGGAATATCCCGGGTGGAACCGGCTGCCCGAACAGAAAAAGGCCGCCGTGGAAAAGATAAAAAGTTCCCTTGATAAAATAAATGACCGGATTATCATGGATGGATACAAAGGACTGGCAGCCGATTATTTCAGGATAGGCATTGAAGAACTGAAGTTGAAGGACAAAAAGAGCGCCACCGCTGACAATGGGGCAAAAAGCCTTATCATCACATTGGCGGAGAAAATTTTTTTAGAATCGATCCTGCAAAGACCGGAATTTATCACCGATATTAAAGACCTGTTTACCGATAAGTTGTTTTCGGTTCTTGCTTCCGGTAATATAATACGGCTCATATTCCGGAACTTTGACGAAAATAAAAACCAGGTCGGCTACAACCTGTTTATCGATAAACTGACTGCGCCGGAAAAAGCCGTGTTCCGGGCTATTTTTGAAACCATAAAGGATTCCGAAGCGGACCAGGATGAATGCTGGCGGAGAATCGAAGCCTGTTTCTTAGAGCTGCAGGCTATTTTAAATAAACAGGATACCCGTATGATAAACCGGGAAATAAAAGTTGCCGTGCGGGAAAATAACCTTGAAAAAGTAATAAAATTAACGGCGATCAAATACAAATTTGTTAAAGCAATGTACAATAAAAAGCAGGAGGATTAGTTGGCGGAAATCAAGCAAATAAACCAGGATTTACCAAAAATGAAAGCAATCAGTCCCAAAATAATCGATGAATTGTATGAAATGGCAAAAAAGAACGATGGGAAAATCAAGAATGAAGACTTGATGGAATTCCTGAAAGAAAAAGATATCGTTGAGAACAAAAAGGAAGTTGTTATGAAAATGGCGGCTCGTGAAATTAAAATAATCAGAAAAAAGAATATTTTGAAACCTGAAAGGCTCAGAATGTATAATGATTTCCTGACTAAATATAAAAAAGAGTTGAAAGCTATTTTACGAAGAGCCAAAAAGAATTTCGGCCTGGTTGAAAGCACCTTTATCCTGAATTTATTCGAAGGAGAGCAGGATTTTAAAGACAATTCAAAATTTCTGAAGCACTACATTAAGGAGAATGAGCTAAAGATAGTAAAAATCCCGAAAGCCAGGCCCACAAAATCGAACATCGAACGGAGTGAAATTGTCGGAGACCCGGTCCGTCAATATTTGCGGGAGATGGGGAATGTGAATCTTCTTTCGAGAACCGAAGAAGTAAAGATTGCCAAACGAATCGAACGGGGAGAAAAAAAAGTTATAAAAGCCTTGTCCAAAACGAATATCGTTTTAAATTCAGTGATCGAATTAGGCAGGGATGTATTGGAGGGGCTCAAAGATATCGACGAGGTCATCGATATAAATGAGGATATCGAAGACGAATCCAAGAAACAGAAAATCAGGAATAAATTCTTGAAACAGTTTGAGCTGCTTAACAAATTGAAACGGGAGTTGAAAACTATTAAAAAGGGGAAATCATCCAATTTCGTTATTGCCAAGAAGATGGTCGAAATCACCCATCTTATCCAGAGTATGTCTATCCTTTACGAGCATAAAAAAGCCCTGATGAACCGGATAAAACAATTAAAAGAGAATTATATCCACATTCTTAAAAGGATGAAAAAACTTGAAACCGAGATGAATGATCTCGGCAGTAAGCGTAAAGGAAGAATCCGGGAAATCCAGGAAGAGATCCATAATTACAAGAGAAGATTGGATAATTTAAATAAAAAATATGAAATCAACCCGGAGGATCTCTTTAAAACCTGTGCCGATATAGAAGAAGGACAGCGGCTCATCGAGTTTTCAAAAAATGACCTGGTGGAATCGAATTTACGGCTGGTCGTTTCGATCGCGAAAAAGTATATCAACCGGGGTTTACAATTTTCCGATCTGATCCAGGAGGGAAATATCGGCTTGATGAAAGCGGTGGAGAAATTTGAATACCAGAGGGGGTATAAATTTTCCACTTATGCCACCTGGTGGATCCGGCAGGCCATCACAAGGGCCATCGCAGACCAGGCCCGAACCATCCGTATCCCGGTTCACATGATCGAGACCATCCATAAGATAAATCGCACCCAGAGACGATTGGTACAGGAATTAGGCAGAGAACCCACAGAGGACGAGATCGCAGGGGAGACCGGTTACACTGTTGAAAAAATCAGAAAAATATTGAAAATAGCCCAGGAACCCATCTCCATCGAAACACCGGTAGGCGACGATGATTCTCACCTTAGGGACTTTTTAGAGGACAGTAAAACTACTTCTCCACCCGAGATGGTCTCCCGGATGAATTTAAGGGAGCAGATCGAAGCGGTTCTTGCTTCGCTAACCGACAGGGAAGCCCGGGTTATCGAAATGAGATTCGGTTTAGGCGACGGCAATGAACATACCTTAGAAGAGGTGGGCCAGGAATTCCAGGTCACCAGGGAACGGATCCGGCAGATTGAAGCGAAGGCGCTGCGAAAACTCAAGAAAAAATCCAAAAAGCTGATCAA
>JAGLQA010000726.1 GCA_023137075.1 Candidatus Aminicenantota bacterium | reverse complement strand
CTTTCGCCTCTTTCTCTTCCTTTTGCCTCATCCGCTATGACGAGCATGGACTTTTTCTCTTTTTGACCCGGAGAGCCACCTCTTATAAAGGAATCTTCATTACCTGCTTCCGGGAATTTTTCCGGGTCAAACCGGGAGTACTTTGCTAAGTTTTTCCCGAAATCACTGCCACTTTCACGGAATTTTTCATCCCTTTTTTTCTTATTTTCTTCGTAAATCCGTTCAAAATCCTGGAACATTTTCCCGGCAAAACTGTCCCGTTTAGCGGCCGGGTTTTCCACTAACTTATCCTGCATCTCTCTTAGTTTTCGCTCATCTTCCCGGCGCTGCTTTCTTAATCTTTCCTCCTGCTTTATCCCATCTTCGGTAGTGGGCCCGGTTTTCTCTTCACCGGTATTTGACATCGATGATATGGTTACAAACAGGATGATAACAATCAATATGACCAATGTCCCTATAAATAGGGCCGCCCTTTTTTGCATAGAGCTTTTTTTCATATCCTTCTCACTCCTGTCAAAATTTAATTCCCCTTTATTTTTAGAATCCATTTTTACCTCCCTTTCTTTTTCCTGTAAATTTGCGCTTCCTTCCGGTCTTTTTCAGAACCCAGGCGCAGCAAAATTCGCTCTTTTCCTTCTATAACCCGGTGAATAACTATAAGGCCTGGTTTCACCACGTACTTTATCGGTTCAAGCGATTTTGATTTACTCTTCTTGCCCGGTGAAATATAAACCGCGGGAATCTCCCTGGTTCCAGGCATTACAATATAGGTGAATATGCCGTCATCATAGACATTTTCTATAGCAAAATGTTTTTCTTTCCATTTGTAATCATAGTTCAACTTTATCAACATCTGCTCTTTTTTTTGCTCGATCTGCCGCCTATCGTTAAGGATTTCTTCATCCCTATGTTTAATCTCACCCACGGGATTATCGCCCCGGCTGATGACTTCCATGGTTGTGTTCTTTTCCCTGATTTCTACTATAGCCATAACATCGTACCCTGGATTCCGGACGGTGTCGATATTGACGATGTTGAACTTGTATATTTTCATAGACCGGGTAACTATGGTGAGCGAGGTTTGAGTCGCGCCTTGCATTGGTTTTACCGATACGATTCGCCCGCCGTACTTGCCTACTATTTCCCATTCATCCGGGTCCCCGGTTACTACTTTTTTGATTTGTCTTTCCGGCGGCAGGATGAAGGTGGTTTCGTATTTTTCCCGGCAGTAGACGGTGTCTATGTAATTCTTGTCTTTGTCATCAAAGGTTGATATTAGTTTTGCCGTCTTAAGCTGCGAAAATAGACCCACACAGCTAATTATCAAAATAATCTGAATTAATAAAAGTTTTTTTGCATAGCTCATGTCGACTACAGCCTGCCGTGTTTTATCCTTGCCTCCGGCGGCCGGAAAACTTCTGGTAAATTTCATTTTCATTGCATTTCTCCTTTTTTTTCATCTATGATGGTTTCCCGGTAATCGGTGATATATAGGCCATGGTTGTTGGTGCGGTCTCTCACCACCGTCTTTACCCGCAGTATGGCCTCGATCTTCTTATTCATAATGAGCGATCCGCCGGGCCGGATAACTTTCTTTTCAAATACCACACGCACCCGTAAATCGGGAAGCGTATCCATGATAAATACCGATTCCACCTCGCACATGCCCAACACTTCACTCTTTACCCGGCCGGGCCTGCCGTCCCGGATAAAATACTCCTTTACCTTCTGCTTTACCGATTTGTTACACAACACATAGGCATTCTCAAGGTTCCGCAACTGCGAAAAATGCGTGTAGTCATATAAATTCTTTAAATACTCATTTACAAATATCCAGGTTTCATTCTCATTCCGCTTCTCATTCCGGGCATCTACCACGTCAAATTCTCTAACCTCCGTTATACCGGTTTCCCGGTCCACATAGACGACCAGGGGCTTTATATCTGTCAACCTTTTCGACTGCAACACAATTGCTGCCGTTTGTACCAGTATTACCAAAAATAACAGGGCCACCACTAACATCAGGGCCCGGATAATAAAACTCTCATTGCCGACTGTCTTGAGAAATAACCCGGTGTTATCTTTAAATTCCGGTTCGGTGGGCTTTTTATTTATTTTCTTTTCTTTTTTTTCCATTTTATTTCTTTTTACCTGCCGCCGGTTACCACACGTGCGGCCGTATGGCCGGCATATCCTACCGCTGCTGCCACCGGCGCTCCGATTGCAGTCCCCACAAACCCACCGCTGGGTGGGAACATCATCTTTGTCAGGCTTAAGGCCTGCCATGTGAGTCCTAATCCCAACAGGGGAATAAATAAAATGACATACATATCCTTCAATATACCCTTACCTACTGTATGCGCTGAATAATATTTTATGGCAAACTCGTTTAATTGGGTTATCATTTCCAATACTATCGACAGCATAACCAATTGCATCATCGACATCAATATATTATTGACCCACTGTTTCCCGATATGACTGACTTCACCGGACATAAAAAAAGGAATGAAAAAGGGCGCGGCTGCTATGATAATTTCAAAACTCAAAAAAGCGCTTATAATTAAAATATCAATTACAATCGATACGATTAAGGCTATCAATAATGAAAATAATAATACCAATACATTTTTTACCGAAGCGAACATCTGTAAAATTGCCCCGCCCATCCCTGACATATACATCTTATGGGACATCCCGTAAAATAATGAAGCTGGCTTTACGGGGAGGCTCTTACCTCCGAAATTTGCATATATCAGTGTGCATCCCTCATATGCATATTTTTTTAATACGGCCTGCAATTCCGGCAAAAACATATAAAAAACCGCCATGAATAGATAGAGATACAAAATTTTGTCGATGTGAAAACCACGTCCCGAGGTTGCATCTATGGCTGCTTTGATAAATTCCACCGCTATAAGCAACACAAAAATAGACATACCGATTTTTGAAAGGAAATCGCATCCTGTAAAGATTTCAGTCTGAATAATTGTTAAAATATCTTTCATTGGCAACATGGTTATTCCTCCTCGTTATCTTGAAAATAAAAATATTTCATATAGAGATTCATGTTTCTTACGTTGTTTACTTCATCTTTTATTAATTTTTCCATGATCTCTTTTTCCATTAAAAGCATTTCCAATTGCTGTTTTAATACCTCAAGTTTTGCCATTCCGGTGGCATAGTACAACTTCGTGGCATCTACTACTTTTTCATCATCCGGCTCTTCCGCTGCCGAACCATAGGCGGGCACGATTAGACCCTGGAACCGGTCATGCAATTCTGCCCGCTGCTGCTGGAAATCTTTCATGTACTTTATCAAGCCGAACTCGTTTTCCAACTCCTGTTTTTCTTCCTGCTTGAATTTTATTACCCGGTCGGCATACTCCCGGAACCGTGGACGCATTTGGTAGAGCGGGTTGTCGGTAATGTAGGAAAAATCTCCGATTTCAGGATATTGCTCCTCTATCCTGCCGTCCTTTTTGAACAATTCACCCCATATGTTTTTTTGCAGCCGGTCAAAAAAGTAAGGGTTCAGATCAAATTGCCCAGGCACGGTTTTGGGGAAATAGGTGACCGCGTTAAAAAGAGACTCACTGCGAAAGATGATCTCCCGCATGGCCCGGATATACTCATCTTTAATGTCCATTATATCTTTATAAAACCCTATTTCTCCGCGGTATTTTTTCAGGATTTCTTCCAGGTATTTTATTACCCTTAAGGTTGCCAGGGAATCATGGACTACCATTGCCTCCTGTACGGAGACCGATGCCAGTGTTATTAATAAGTAGAGCACCACTACCAGGGTTTTTTTATTCTTCATCTTTCCAATACTCTCTATTGATTTCCCGGTGATAATTGACCCGGTTCCAGGTCTCCTGCTTTAGCTTTAATGTCATCATTATTCGCCGGTTCAGGTTTAAGGTTAAGTTCAACCGGGCATTCATCAATTCCAGGTTGGCTATCAGCCCGATCAACCGGCCCACGTGGTTGCCTTTGGCATACTCGTCCAACCGGTTGGAAAAAAGATTGATCTGCTCGATATTCTTCTCATAGGCTTTTCGCATCAGTTTCAAATGATCTTTCAGGTTTTCATACTCCCGGACTTTTTCTTTCCGATGGGCAATCACTTTATCGGCATATTCCCGGTATTCTCTCCGGTTATGGTATAAAAAGTTATCTGTTATATAACTGAAATCCAGCAATTCCGGGAACATCTCTTCCAATTTCACATCCGTCTGCCATACCACCCACCAGGGGTCGTTCTTATACTTATCTCTCAGGTAGGCGCTGTTTAATATCTGCCACAACATTTCTTTGGCAGATATTAAATCGCTGCCCCGGATGACTGCATAAATATTATTGAAAAACTCCTTCGTCTCCCGCTCTATTCTTAAAATGGTCTGGACGTTCTCTATTATTTCCGCTAATTTCAGCATCTTTGCGTAGTGCGCGATCTTATCCTGGATATACTTCAAAGCATCATGCACCGGGATGAAGCCGCTTACCCGAAAAGGCAGCGATAAAAACATCAATAAAACGGCGCCTATCACAACCGCTGTTTTTATTCTCTTCATTGTTCACCTCGATTAAAATATTCATCCAATTTTTTCAATCTCTGCTCTAAATCCTGGCTGCCTTCGGTTATCTCCACAAACCGTTTGATGGTTTCGATATAATCTTCGCATTCAAGACGCAGGCGGTTCCGGTATTCCCGTTCCCGCGGGTGGGATGTGGCTATCACGTTGGTCCAGGGCC
>JAGLQA010000725.1 GCA_023137075.1 Candidatus Aminicenantota bacterium | reverse complement strand
CTCTACTCCATTTACGCCACTTACGACATCGATTAATTGCTGCTGAAAAATAAGTAACGTCTATCGAAAATTTTTGGTAGATATAAAAGAGAGGGGCTTTCCGGCCCCTCTTTTTTTTATAAAAAAATTAATTCCCTGCCGGGGGCCAAACTTTGTTTTTCTACTCTACCGTTACGGATTTGGCCAGGTTGCGAGGTTTATCAATATCGCAGCCCCGTTCATTGGCGATGTAATAGGCAAACAATTGCAGGGGAATGATGTTTAAGATGGGTTGAAGAATGGGGATCGTTTTGGGCACAATAATCGTATCGTCGGAGATGCCGAGCACTTTTTGAGTCGCGGAGTTTGTGATAGAGAGAATCTTGCCGTTCCTGGCTTTAATCTCCTGCATGTTGCTGACCATCTTGTCTAAGGTCAGGTCATCGGGAGCAATGGCCACCGTCGGAAAATTTTTATCGATCAGGGAAATGGGTCCGTGTTTCATCTCACCTGCCGGGTAACCCTCGGCATGAATATAGGAAATTTCTTTTAGTTTCAACGCCCCTTCCATGGCTGTGGGGTAATTATACAGCCTGCCGATATAAAGAAAACCCCTGTACTTCGAGTACTTTAACGCGATCTCTTTTATATCTTTCGCATTGGATAAAATCTCTCTTATCTGGCCGGGTAAGCCGGTTAATGCATTGATGATTTCACTGCCCTCGCTAAACGAAATATGTTGATACCTTCCGATCAATAGGGCCATGAGCGTCAGGATGACCAACTGGGAGGTATAGATTTTTGTGGAAGCCACACCGATTTCCGGGCCGGCATGGTTGTAAACACCGGCATCGGTTATCTGGGCAATAGATGTGCCCACCGTATTGACGATACCGAGCAGCAGGGCTCCTTTCCGTTTCGCTTCCTTTATGGCTGCCAGGGTATCGGCGGTTTCACCGGATTGGGAAATCGCTAATACCGCCACGTTCTCATCCAGTTTCAAACGCCGGTACCGGAATTCCGATGCCAATTCGGTTTCAATATTCAATTCCGTCAGGTTCTCAAAGATATAGCGGCCCAATAAACCGGCATAGTAGCTGGTGCCGCAGGAGACAATGATCAGTTTATTGATATTTTTCAACCTGTTGATAACCGGTTCTAAGCCGCCTAACTTCGATACACCTTCGCTCTCGATTAACCTTCCTCTATACGCATTCTGAACACTTTCGGGCTGCTCGAATATCTCTTTCAGCATATAATGTTCAAAACCTCTTTTATCAATTTTATATTCGCTGGCATCTAAGACTTCGATCTTCTTTTCTAACAATTCATTCTTTAAATTCTTAATATAGTATCCCGAGGTATTCAGTACAGCCATTTCATCGTCACTCAGGTAGATCATCTTGTTGGTGAAAGGGGCCAGGGCATTGGAGTCCGAGGCGGCGAAATATTCATTTTTACCCACGCCGACGATGATCGGGCTGCCTCTTTTTACGATGATGATCTGGTGGTCGATATCCGCGTGCAGAACGGCAATTCCGAAGGTACCGCGTAATCTCTCCACACTCTTCAACACCGCCACCTCCAAATCACCGTCAAAATTTTCCTCGATTAAATGAGGAATGACCTCCGTATCTGTCTCGGATTTGAAACGATGGCCCTTCTCTTCCAATTCTTTTTTTAATTCAAGATAGTTCTCTATGATACCGTTGTGAACCACACTGATCTTATTTGCACAATCGGTCTGGGGATGGGCGTTTATTTCGGAGGGTTTTCCGTGAGTGGCCCAGCGGGTATGGGCAATACCGAAAGTAGAGTTCATAGCAAGACCGATTTTTTTTTCTTCCAACCTGGAAACTCTACCCTTTGCTTTTACGATTTTGTTTTTCCCTTTATCCACGATAGAAAAACCGGCGGAATCGTAGCCCCGGTATTCCAGCCGTTTTAAACCCTCAATCAAAATCGGAACGGCCTGTTTATGACCGCAGTAACATATTATCCCACACATTTTTTTCCTCCCGGTTTTACTCGAAATGAGTGAAGTGAGACATGCCTATGGGGTAAACGTTAAAACCGATTTCATACAATTTTTTATGATCCAGGATATTCCTGCCGTCAAAAATGAACGCCGGTTTTTTCATCGACCGATAGAGTTTCTCAAAATCAAGGTCTTTGTACTCCACCCACTCGGTAAGGAGAGCGATCGCATGAGCGTCCCGGGCCGCTTCATAGGGGTCCGGAACAAGCTTTACCCGCTCTCCGCCGTGACCATCGGCAATTCCGCTATTGCCGCTGCCCTCACCGTTTTCTGCCGCCAGCCGCTCGATACCTTCTAAATCTTTCCTGGCATTATCTAAGGCTTTGGGATCGGTTATGGAAACGAAGGCCCGCTCCTCCACCAACTTTTTGGTGATATAGATTGCCGGAGAATCACGGGTATCACCGGTATCGGCTTTGAAAGCAAACCCGAAAAGGGCTATTTTCTTATTTGCCACCGTATTAAACATCTCTTTTATTATCTTTTGGACGAATCTTCTCTTCTGGTAGTCGTTCATTTTAACAACCATCTCCCAGTAATCGGCAACTTCTTTAAGATTGTAACTCTGGGCGATATATACCAGGTTTAGAATATCTTTGCTGAAGCAGGAGCCGCCGAAACCGACACTGGTTTTCAGGAACTTCGAACCGATCCGGGAATCGCTGCCAACCGCGTAAGAGATTTCCGAAATATCCGCGTCCGTCTTCTCACAAAGGGCGGATATGGAATTTATCGAGGAGATGCGTTGTGCTAAAAAGGCATTGGCCACTAATTTGGAAAGTTCCGCCGACCAGAGGTTGGCGGTAATAATTTTTTCCTTCGGCACCCAGTGCGCATAGATGTCCACCAGGGTTGCCGCGGCTTTTAAGCCTTCCTCTGTCTTGTGAGAGCCGATCAATACCCGGTCAGGCTCAAGCAGGTCTTTTATCGCGGTTCCTTCGGCCAGGAATTCCGGGTTTGATAAAACTTCAAACTTGATATTCCGGTTACTGGCTTTCAAAATGCGTTCCATGGCTTCGGCGGTTCTGACCGGCAGTGTGCTCTTCTCGACAATTATCTTATCGCTTTCGGCGTTTTCAACGATCGTATGAGCTGTTTTTTCCCAATACTGCAAATCCGAAGCCATGCCCGCTCCTTCGCCAAAAGTTTTGGTTGGTGTGTTCACGGAAACAAAGATAATATCCGCTTCTTTGATACCTTTCTCAATTTCCGTTGAAAAGAAAAGGTTTCCCCCCCTGGTCTCTTTTATGATCTTATCAAGACCGGGTTCAAAGATGGGAATATTATCGGAATTCCACTGACTGATTCTTTCTGCGCTTATATCCACCACTACGATCCGGCAGTCCGGGCATTTTTTAGCAATGACAGCCATGGTGGGGCCTCCCACATACCCGGCTCCGATGCATAAAATATTTTTCTTAAAACTCATTTATTCTCCTTTTTCGCCTGGCCATGGGGTCAGATATCCTCCCCATTTATTGTTTTATACATTGTAGATACCAGCTTTATACTTTTCCAGGTTATCCGCGATCCACCGAGCGGTCTCTTTAAGACCCTCTTCCAGGGAGTATTCCGGGGAGTACGAAACCAATTTTTTTATTTTCCGGTTGTCGCATACCAGCCTTTCGACTTCCGATTTGACGGGTCTGAGCCTGTTTTCTTCCGAAATAAATCTCACATCCCGTGCCATGATCTTTCTTATGAGTCCTGCCAGGTCTTTGATCGATATCTCGCTGTTGGAACCGATATTCACCACCTCACCAACCGCCTTATCGCACTCTGCCAGCATTACAAAACCCCTGACCGTGTCTTTTACAAAATTAAAATCCCGGGTGGGAGTGAGGTTTCCCAACTTTATCTCTTTCCTGCCGGCAGCAACCTGGACAATCAACGTTGGAATAACCGCCCTGGCAGACTGCCGCGGGCCATAGGTATTAAAGGGCCGGGCAATGACCAAAGGGAGTTCAAAGGAGTTGTGGAAGCTCATGGCCATGGCGTCCGCGCCGATCTTACTGGCGCTATAGGGAGACTGGGGCTGCAGCGGGTGCTTTTCATCTATGGGGACCCGGCGGGCCGTACCGTAAACCTCGGATGTGGAAGTATGAATCACTCGTTCGCAGCCGTTATCCATGGCAGCCTGGCAGATATTTAATGTTCCGTCAATGTTGGTTTCCACATAACTGGCCGGTGCGGTATAGGAATAGGGAATGGCGATTAAAGCCGCAAGGTTGAAAATCACATCCATATCCTTGCTGATCTCTTTTACATAATAGGCATCCCGGATATCCCCGGTCACCACCTCGATATCTTGCAGGCAGTCGACGTCTTCCAGCCAGCCCCAATGATTGAAGGAGTTGTAGCATGAGAGTGCCTTTACCTGGCAGCCTTTTTTCACTAATAATTCCACGAGATGGGAACCGATAAAACCGTCGGCCCCGGTTACCAATACATTTTTATCCTTTAAACGCATGCTTTTTGCTCCACGGGGTGTTTACACAATGTATCACCTTTTAAGCTAAAATTTATTCTTTTTTAGTCAATCCCCATTTTATCACAATTATCCGGGTTTTTAAAGAAAAAGTAAAAATCTCCAGCAATTCTAATTTTGGCTTATTGGGGCTTAATTG
>JAGLQA010000724.1 GCA_023137075.1 Candidatus Aminicenantota bacterium | reverse complement strand
TTTTATTGACAGATTGAGGGTTCCGAAATATCATTTCATAGCCCCAATAAGTGATCCAACTTTACCCACAATTTTTTTTATAGAACCAAAACTTCCAAAATTAGAATTGCTGATTACTGCTGTAAAAGGCTTTACATAAAGGTTATTACATGGGATAATGAGGATATGAAAGAAGAGAAATGCAGGGTAGTCGAAAATATCAATATTAACGAAAAATACTACCTGATGAAGCTAAAGACAACCACTATCGCAAAAGATTGCCGGCCGGGGAATTTTGTCATGGTGGCGGTTTCCACCACCTTTGATCCGCTGTTGAAGCGACCTTTCGGTATCTTTAAGAGCGAACCGCCCTATATCTATCTCTACTACGAAGTGGTGGGAAAGGGCAGCGAATTAATGTCCCGCCTTAAAGAGAATGATAACCTGGCAGTATTGGGACCTTTAGGCAATTCTTTTCCTGTATTCCGGAGCGAAAACATTTTGCTCATTGCCGGGGGCAGAGGGATTGTGCCGATCTATTTTGCCGCTGAAAATTATGCCGCCGGCAATACTCTTTTTTTGATATATGGCGCAAAATCTGCAGGGGATTTGAATCTTTTAGACCGGATCGATTCGCTGCCTTTAAAAAAAACGTATTTGTACAGCGAAAACGGAAGTACCGGCAAAAAGGGATTGGTAACCGGTGATGTCCGGGAAATTATTATAGATAATCATATAAATATCACCTTCTCCTGCGGGCCGGACGCCATGTTTAAAAGCTTGAACCAGGAGTTGGCGGGATTGGCCGTGGAAAATTATGCCTCCTTAGAGGCTTTGATGGGGTGCGGCTTCGGTATTTGTTACAGTTGTGCTGTAAAAACCAGGTTGGGCGGTTATAAAAAGGTGTGTTCCGATGGGCCCGTGTTTAAATTGGAGGATATAGAATGGTAGACCTCTCCGCGGACTTAGGCTTCATCAAACTAAAAAACCCGGTTATTCCCGCTTCCGGTACCTTTGGTTACGGCGAAGAATTTCAGACCTTTTTTGATCTCGACATATTGGGCGCTTTTGTGCTTAAAGGTATCTATAAGAACCCACGGCCCGGCAACATTCCGCCCAGGCTTCATGAAACGGCTGCCGGCTTGCTGAACTCCATCGGCCTGGCCGGTCCCGGCGCCGAGGAACTGGTCAACATCATCAAGAGGGTGGCTGGTATTACCCATACACCGGTAGTTGTCAATGTTTGCGGTGAAGATGACGAGGAATATTTAGAAGTGGCGCAAATTTTCGATGCCCTGGATGAGGTGGCCATGCTGGAACTGAATATCTCCTGCCCAAATGTTAGGGCCGGGGGCAAATGCCCGGCCCAGGACGGTCAACATACCTACCGGTTGGTCAAACTTATCAAACAGAATACGGTCAAACCCCTTATCGTGAAATTATCTCCCAATGTGAAGGATATCGTATCCATCGCCCTTTCAGCCGAAGAGGCCGGCGCCGATGCCCTGTCGTTGGTCAATGCCTATCTCGGCCTGGCCGTTAATCTTAAGTCACGGGCGCCGGTTTTTCGAAATGTATTTGCCGGTCTTTCCGGGCCTGCCATAAAACCCCTGGCCTTAAAATTGGTCTACGAAGTGGCCCGGCAGGTGGCTGTTCCGGTGATTGGCATCGGTGGAATAACCTGCGGTGGGGATGTGCTGGAGTTCATCCTGGCCGGGGCAAGCGCAGTGCAAACCGGCACCGTCAATATGGTTGAACCGGCAGCTTCGGTCCGGATTTTGCATGAGATTGAAACGCAAATGCAAGAGTTACAAATAAAAAACCTGGAGGAAATAAGAGGAGAGTTGAAAATATGAAGGATAAAATAATAGTTGCCCTTGATTTTGACAAGGCCGGTGAGGCGAAGCAGCTTGTGGACGACCTGCAAGAAGCGGACTTTTTTAAGGTGGGGCTGCAGGCCTTCCTGGGTTTTGGCGATGAATTGATTGCGTACCTCAAGCATAAAAATAAAAAATTATTCTTAGACCTGAAATTTAAAGATATTCCCAATACCCTTTACGGTGCGGTGAAATCTTCTTTAAAATATGACCCCTATTTCCTGACGATTCATCTAAGCGGCGGCGCGGAGATGATCAAAAAGGCGGTGGAAGCAGCCGAGGAAAAGCCGGGTTTAGCTATTTTAGGGGTTACGGTATTAACCTCCCTGTCGGATGGGGATTTAAAGGAGACCGGCATCGATCTTTCTACCGGGGATGCGGTAATACGCCTGTGTGAATTGGGCGTGAAAAACGGGTTAAATTCTTTCGTTTGCTCTCCCCGGGAGATTGAGCCCATCCGGAAACGTTTCGGGCAAGATGTGGTTTTGGTCACCCCGGGCATTCGGCCTGCCTGGGCCGCCAAAGGCGATCAAAAGAGGGTATTTACTCCTGGGATGGCAATCGCGGCCGGAAGCAATTACTTAGTGATTGGCCGACCCATCAACTGCAGCGATAATCCGGCCGCCGCCTTTGCTAAAATCCTGGCTGAAATATCCTAAAACGGCAATTATCATTATTGGCAGAAAAGCTCTAAAATTGTCCCCGAAGTTCTGGACAGAGCCGGGCTTTTTTGATAAAATCTTCTCCTTATGAAAAAAATTGTTAAATTCTCTATCCTGCCCCTGAGTTGTTTGCTGCTTTTATTATTAATCTTTCTCTTTTTGCTTTCCCCCGAAAAAAAAGAATTTGAGAGACTGGACCTGAAAGGTTACACCATCGATCAATCGGATTTCCGTGTGGATAAAAGACTGCGGAAAATATTTTTCAAGAGAGGGAAAGACGAAATTTGGCTCAAAGAACTCCCGACAATCAAGGGCTATCCCTTTTATATTAAAGGGAAAAAAGCCGTTAAAATTGCGCCCGGAATCTCCGGGGAGGTGAGTTTTTATTCCTATCTGTATTTCGATAACCTGAAAAAAAAAGAAAAAATCCAATTCAGTTTCGAAATTAATAGAGAGGGGGAAATCATACGAATAGATCAAATAACGGCGGCACACTCCTCTTGCCGTTATGTTCAACATTTAAAACTCAAAAAAAAGGACATACTGGTTTGTAAATTTAAGGGGAAGGGGATCGCCTTTTTAAGCACCCCCATTATTTATAAAAAAATACCCTTAAAAAAACGAAAATATGTTTTCCTGATCGGAGTCGACACACTGAGATGGGACCAGGTCGGGGCGAAAGTCGGAAAAATATCGTTAACCCCCAATATCGATCGATTTAAAAAAGATTGTCTCAATTTCGGGAATGCCTATGCCCAGTGTTCCTGGACCCTGCCCTCCTTTATGAGCCTATTCACCGGTTTGTACGAATTTAACCACGGCGTCGATATTTCAAATCCCTTAGATTTGGCCATTCCTACCCTGACGGAAAAGACGTCCGAAACATTTATCACCTTCGGTTTTCACTCCGGTATGGGCATGCGTAAAAGATGGGGTTATTCGCGGGGATTCGATTACTATAAAAAAGTTCCCTATACCGGCCCACTGTACCCGGGCGCGGGTCAAAACCTGTTCCGGGCCGCGCAAACACTGCTGGAAGAAACGGAATTCCCGAATTTATTTTTCTTCCTGCACACCTACCAGGTTCATGATCCCTATACGCCGCCCTTAGATTTCCTATTAAAACTGAACAACAATCCGCCGTATAAACGATTGGACGTGGTAAACCAGAATGCCCCCTGGAAAACCTTTCTACCGGTGGAAGAAAAGCTTAAAAAATCTCTCAAAGAACTCTACCAGGCAGAGATTCATGCCTTTGATTCCTATTTTGGCGAATTTATAGAAAAACTAAAAGAGATGGACATATACGATAATGCCATGATCGTTTTTTTGTCCGATCATGGGGAGGAATTTTTTGAGCATAAAGGCTGGGCCCATTCCCACAGTCTGTACAACGAACTGATCAAAGTCCCGGTAATGATAAAATTCCCGGGCAGTGAATTCAAAGACACGCGGGTGAATGATACCATCGGCCTCATCGATATTATCCCCACTATTCTAAGCTATTACAACGTCGAATGCGGTGAATCAAGAATAGACGGTTTCGATTTAATGCCCCGAATCCGGGGGGGGGAAAGCGTACACCACAGGAAACACCTGGTATCTTCGATAACCGAGAGCCGTTATACCCGGGAAATACCGCCGAAATTTGCCATTATTAACGGAGATTATAAATTAATTTACAATGAAACATTCAGCGCTAAAGACCTGGATTATTTCAAACCCTATGCGCTGCCCCCGCAAACGCCGCAGATCGAAATTTATGACTTAAAAAAAGACCCCCTGGAAAAACACAATATTGCCGACGAAAAATCAGAACTATTAAAAAAATTACTGCCCCTCATCAAAAAAATAAAAAATATCATCAAAAATAATACGGCTGAAAAGAAAAAAAAGGGAACCCCTTTAGATGAAGAGGCAAAAAAACAATTGGAATCCTTAGGGTATATCTAATTAGATTCCCAGGGTTAAATCCCTTTCTAACTGCTCGGCCTGGTCGGCGGCAATCATCGCTTCGTCCATGCTGATCTTTTTGGCTTTCACCAGGTCGATGAGATGTTGGTCAAAGGTCTGCATACCGAAGTCCCTGTTCTTGGCCACATGTTTCAGTATTTCCCCGGTTTTTTCCGGGTACTTGATGCACATCTCTATGGTTTTATTGACCATCATGATCTCACAGGCGGGAAGAAGGCCCGTTCCTTCGATATTGATCAGAAGCCGTAGGGAGATAATCGCCATCAGGTTTTCCGACAGCCTCTGGCGCACGGTTATCTGTTCTTCCGGGGGGAAATAACCCAATAAACGGCCAAGGGT